>JAAWNI010000055.1 GCA_022798855.1 Lawsonibacter sp.
CACCATGGACGTGACCAAGGCCGTCAACGAGATTAAGGCCGGTAAGGTGGAGTACCGCCTGGACAAGACCAACATCATCCACTGCCCCATCGGCAAGGTGTCCTTCGGCCCCGAGAAGCTCACCGAGAACTTCTCCGCCCTCATGGGCGCCATCATCAAGGCCAAGCCCGCCGCTGCCAAGGGCCAGTATATTAAGAGCTGCACCGTGGCCGCCACCATGGGCCCCGGCGTCAAGGTCAACGGCGCCAAGCTGGTGTAATCCATTGATTTGACATAGAAATCCCCCGATCATGCGGTCGGGGGGTTTATATTATACACACAGGGAGGGCCTTATGGTCAAAACAATTTTAGCATCCGCAGCCCTTTTACTGCTTCCCATATCCCTCTGCGGCTGCTCAAGCCAGGGCCAGGCCGGCGCTTCTGAACCTCAAATAACCACTTCCCTTATGCAGCTCAACGAGGATGGGACAATGACCGAGGTGGAGAAGCTCGAGCCGGTGGAGGGCCAGCTGTCCACCGACGAGCTGATTGCCAAAGAGGGTGAAATCGAGGAGCTTCTGGAAGGCCAGAGCTATATCGAGGAGGCCTTTGCCAATCTCTTCTACCGGGAGGGGGAACCGGAAAAGGTGTGCTTCATGGTTACTTTAAAGGGCGATGGCCTGGAGGAGCACATGGATGAAATATCCGCTTTAGTTACAGGCGGGCTGGATTCCTGCGATTTGGAGAATTCCTGCATCAGGGACCTCTGGGGCGCCGTTTACCCTGCCAAATAGGAAAAAGCTTCCCCCAACTGTGAAAGTTGGGGGATTTTTTATACCTCCTCCAGCTTCTGAAACACCCTCCTGGACCGGAGGGCCACCAGGGCGGACAGGGCCGCCGCGCCCAGCAGCACCGCCCAGGGGGGCAGGAAGTCGAAGAGAAGGCCGTATCCCGCCTGTCCCAGGGGGGACGCGCAGTTGGCCACCGCCTGGATGCAGGCGATCACCTTGCCCAGCAGCTGGCTGGGCGCCTGGGCCTGGACCAGGGTGAGCATCACCACGGTGAACAGCATGGCGGAGGCCATGACCAGCATGGATATGAGGGTAACGCCCCAGTAGCCCACCTCCGCGGGCACCCCGGGGAGGACGGCCAGCCCCATGAAGCCCGCCATTATGGCGCAGGCCAGCAGGCACACCGACCCGTGGCGGGGCTTCAGCCGTGGGCCCAGCACCCCGGCCAGCATTCCGCCCAGCAGCCCGCCAAACCCCATGGCCGCCTGGGTCAGCCCCATACGGGCGTCGCTCATGCCCAGCACCTGGGCCACGATGGCGGGAATCCCCACCACCATCACCGCCGACAAAATCAGGTTGAAGGCGGACAGCACCAGCGTCACCGACAGAAACACCGGCCGCTCCCTGGAGATGTACCGCCAGCTCTCCCCCAGGTCCTGGCCCACCGTGGCCAGCACTCCGGCGGGCCGGGGGCGCTTCTCGTGGGGGACGCGGATGAAAATTTCCATCACCGCCGAGCAGAAGAAGCAGACCCCGCCGATGGTGAGGATGGGGGGCAGCCCCCACAGCCCGAAGACCACACCCCCCAGGGCGGGCCCCAGCAGGTTGGCCAGGGTGGCCACCATGTTGATCACCGCGTTGCCCTGGGCCAGCCGGCCGGGGGGCAGCAGCAGGGGCAGGCTGGCCTGGACCGCCGGCTGGTAGGCCCCGGCGATGGCGTAGAGGAGCATCAGCGTGCCGATGACCAGGGGCACCAGCGGGGCCTTGCCCCACAGCAGGGTGAAGCACACCGTCAGCCCGGCGGTGAGGAAGTCCAGCCCCACCATGATGCGGCCCTTGTGGACCCGGTCCGCCGCCGTGCCGCCGATGGGGCCCATGAGGATCATGGGCAGGAAGGAGCAGGCGTTCACCACCCCGAAGAGGGTGATGGAGCCCGTCTCCCGCAGCAGGTACAGGGGCAGGGCAAAGTGGAGGATGGCGTTGCCGAAGAGGGAGATGATCTGCCCGATGACCACCAAAGAAAAATCCCGGGTGAACAGGGCGCTTTTTTGTGTGTCCATAGAGGTTGCTCCTTTCTTGTTAAAACCGACCGTCGGTTTGTATTGCTGGGTGTGTAAGGGCGGCCTTTGGCCGCCCGCTGGGAAGGTGCCGGAATTTGTAGGGCGCGACGACCCTGGCGCGCCGTGTTCCATGATTGTTCACATTGCGGCGTGCCGGGGTCGTCACGCCCTACAGGAAAATCAGGTCCGGGAAAACTCTGCCATCGCCTCAATCAAATCCTCGTCCAGCAGCTCAAAGCCGTACTGCCGGGTGAACTGGTTAAAGAAAGCGCACCGGGCCCGGACCTGCTCCGGTGTGCTGGGGCGGAAGATAGGGTGGAGCCACAGGTTGGCCAGAATCAGCAGTACCTCAGACAGCTCCTCCGGGTGATTGGCCTGGATGGAGCCGTCGGCGATGCCTTCCCGCAGAACAGGCAGGACGTAATCCGGGGCAGCCTCCCCCAAAATGCTCTGCATCTGGAGAGTCATGAACTTGGGGTTTTCAATGATGAAAGGCAGCATGTGGAGAATTTTCCCTTGGAAAGACATTCGCAAGGAGGTACGGAACATCTCCCGCAGCTTCTCCGCCCCAGTGAGGCCTTTCCGGTCCCGAACTTTTGCCAGCATAGCGCTTTGTGCTTCTCCCACCCGGTCCACCACGGCGATGATAATGGCCTCCTTGGAGGCAAAGTGGTGGTAGATGGCCCCCTTGGACAGCTTGGTGGCGTTGATAATGTCCTGGAGGGTGGTCTTGTCGTAGCCCTTCTGGAAAAAGAGGGCGGCCGCAGTGTCCAGAATGTGGGTGACTGTCTGCTCCGGGTGCTTGTTCCGGGCCATAGCGGGCCCCTCCTCTCTGGATACAGACCGGCGGTCTGTATTATAGTAGCATAGCCAGCTCGGGCTGTCAAGAGGTATACTCCAAGTCTCCGCTGGCATAGAGCCAATACAAGTGCTCAGCCATATAGTCTTCAAGCGTCCTTTCCTTTTTGCTGAGGGAGTAATTTGTCTGGCAGTAATGGGACAGAACTTCCATGTGGTCCGGTCTGGTTTCAAATTCCCGCAGGCTGTTGCAGTGTTTTCTGACCGCCTCGTACCCCATTTTCATCGTGTTAAAGGCATATATGTCGGACAGAAACGGGTAATCCAGCACAGTCTGAAGCAGCGCGTCAGTGGCCATGCTTTGCAGGAGCTCGTCAGGGACCTGGCTTGCCTGCCTTCGGGCGGAGGTACTTCCAAGGTCGATCCATTCCTGTGTACCCGGCACATAGGGGTACTCGTAGGGAACATTGACGGTGTACGGCGAGACTGGCTTTGTGTTCGCCACCGCCCACAGGGCCAGGACGCTGGCCGCGCAAAAGATAATCAACAACGTTTTGTTGCGCATAGCGTCCTCCTTCCGTTTATACGCTCAGGCTGGCCACAAACTGCCGCGCCACCCGAGGGGTGCGCCCAGCGTGGCGGATCTCCCAGGTCATGGCCTGGGCGTGGAGGGCGTCCCGGTCCATGGAGATGCCCGCCTGGGCGGCCAGGTGGTCCACCAGGGCCAGGTAGCCCGCCTTGTTCATGGTCAGGTAGGGGATGCGCAGGCCGAAGCGCTCGGCTAAGGCGGTCTTTTCCGAAATAGTCTCGAAGGTGTCCACCTCCTCCCCCGCCCGCTCGGTGAAGGTCTGGCGCACCAGATGCCGGCGGTTGGAGGTGGCGTAGATGGCCACGTTGACGGGCCGCTTCTCCAGGGAGCCCTCCAGGATGGTCTTCAGGGCGGAGTAGGTCTTGTCGTCCTGGTCGAAGGCCAGGTCGTCGATGAACAGGATGAACTTCTGCCGCCGGCCGGCCAGGGAGCGGATCAGGCCGGGCATGCCGGTGAGGTTTTCCTTCTCCACCTCGATGAGGCGCAGGTCCTCCATGCCGGGCAGGTAGAGCATGGACTTCACCGTGGCCGACTTGCCGGTGCCTCCGTCGCCAAAGAGGAGGACGTTGTTGGCCTGGCGGCCCGCCAGCATCAGCCGGGTGTTTTGCTCCACCTGGCCCCGCTGGTGCTCGTAGCCCAGCAGGTCCTCGGGCTGGGGGCAGTCCGGGTCGGCCACCGGGACCAGAGTGCCGTCCTCCCACAGGAAGGCCCGGTATTTGGCGAACTCCCCCGCACCGTGGTCCTTGTAGAACTGAGTGACGCTGTCGAAGTCGAAGGGGGCCGCCGCCCGCCACCGGGGCAGGCCGGCCAGCACCGGGGCGTACTCGTCGCCCAGCAGGGGCTTCATGGCGTCGATGAAGCGGTCGCAGTCGGTCTGGGCCAGCAGGACCAGGGTTTCGATGTCCCGCCGGGCCGCGTTCTCCAGGGCGGGGTCGGACTCGCCCCGGTCGATGAGCCGGGAGTACAGAGTCTCATTGTACCGCAGATAGTCCCACAGCCAGTCGCCCAGGCCCTCGCAGCCCGCCAGGCGCAGGGAATGGAACAGCCGGATATAAAAATCCAGGGCCTCCTCTCCTCTTTTGTGCTTCAAAAAGTGCAGCAGCCGCTCGGCATTCCCCATCACGCGGACATCAGGGCCGCTGTTTTGCTTCACCATTCCGGCCACTCCAATCAGGGGGTCCAGCAGCTCCCGATAGGCGGATATCCCCATCAGGGCGGCGTGTAAGGCGTTGAGTTCCATAGTTTTCTCCTTTATTTGCGTTTTTTCCATTTTAACGGGTAAAAGCGGCCTTGTCAACCGCTAAGAGACATGATACAATGGAGAAACTTTGTAGGGGCGGCCCGTGGCCGCCCGTTGGGAGAGTCCGGCACATCGCGGGCGGCCACAGGCCGTCCCTGCGGGTTTGCGGCCCGCGTGTAGGGGCGGATATTATCCGCCCGGGTGGGATGCTCCACTCAGGAATGTAGGGGGCGACGACCCGGCGCCCCGTTATCACAATTTGCAATTTTACGGCGCGCCCTACCACAGGCCGCCCCTGCGGGTTTGCGGCCCGTATGTAGGGGCGGACATTGTCCACCCGCCGTGAAAGCACAGAGTTCCACGGGCGCGCAATGCGCGCCCCTACAGACGAAATCCACGCGGATAAGGAGCAATCCTATGGCCACCATTGGAGGAATCACAATTGAGACGCCCCTGGCCCTGGGCCCCATGGCGGGGGTGACGGACATGGCCTTCCGCACCATCTGCCGGGAGCAGGGGGCGGGGCTGACCTGTACCGAGATGGTCAGCGCCAAGGCCCTGTGCTACCAGGACCGGAAGTCCATCCCCCTCCTGCAAATGGGGGAGGGCGAGCGCCCCGCCGCCGCCCAGATCTTCGGCAGCGACCCCGTCTGCATGGAGGAGGGCGCGGCCATCGCCAAGGAGGTTTCCGGGGCGGATTTTATCGACATCAACATGGGCTGCCCCGTGCCCAAGGTGGCCAACTCCGGGGACGGCTCCGGGCTGATGCGGAACCCGGACCTGGCGGTGAAGGTGGCGGAAGCGGTCATCAGAGGGGCGAAATGCCCGGTGACGGTGAAATTCCGCCTGGGCTGGGACAAGGGGTCCATCAACTGTGTGGAGTTCGCCAAGGCTATGGAGGAAGCCGGTGTGGCGGCGGTGGCCGTCCACGGCCGGACCAAGGTGCAGATGTACTCCGGCGCTGCCAACTGGGACTGGATCAGGGAAGTGAAGAAAGCGGTAAAAATTCCCGTCATCGCCAATGGGGACGTGTTCAAAGGGGAGGACGCCCCACGCATCCTCAAGTACACCGGGGCAGACATGGCCATGATCGGCCGGGGGGTGTTCGGCAACCCCTGGCTCTTTGCCCAGTGCCGGGCGGCCCTGAACGGGGAGCCCATCCCAGAGCTGCCCCCCTTGTGGGAGCGGTGCGATACCGCCGTCCGGCAATTCGAGATGGCCGCGAAAAACAAAGGCGAGAAAATCGCCTGCCTGGAAGCAAGGAAGCAGTACGCCTGGTATTTGAAGGGGGTCCCCCACGCGGGGTATTATAAGGAGCAGATCGTAAAAATTACCACCCTGGAGGACGTCTACCGGGTGACCAAGGGGATCAAACGGGATTTGTGCTGATGTAGGGACACGGCTTGCCGTGTCCGCCCTGCGGACGAAAAAAAGCGGCCACGGTTTGCCGTGTCCGCCGTATGGATGGATAGAAACGGCCACGACAAGTCGTGGCCCTACAAAGGGGAGACAGGAGGTGGACCGCCTTGACCGACCGGGAGCTGGTGGAAAAGGCGAAACAGGGCGATCAGGAGGCCTTTGAGCAGCTGGTGGTGAGCAATCAAAATAAGGTATACGCCCTGGCCCTGCGCCTGTGCGGCGACCGGGAGGAAGCGGCGGACCTGGCGCAGGAGGCCTTTGTCAAGGCCTGGCAGGGGCTGGCCTCCTTCCAGGGGGAGAGCAGCTTCGCCACCTGGGTGTACCGGCTGGCCACCAACGCGGCCATCGACCACCTGCGGAAGAAAAAGCGCCGGGAGGAAGCGGCCCGGCTGGTGTCGCTGGACGACGAGGAGTCGGGCTGGGCGGAGCCCGCCGACTGGGAGGGCGACCCACAACGGCTGCTGGAGCGTTCGGAGCGGGGCAGGGCGTTGGCCCAGGCCATCGGCCGCCTGCCCGACTGGCAGCGGCGGGCCCTGGTGCTCCGGGAGCTGTCCGGGCTGAGCTACCAGGAGATCGGCTCTGCTCTGGAGCTGGACATCGGGACGGTAAAATCCCGCATCGCCCGGGCCCGGCTGAATCTGCGAAAAATTTTGCTGGAAGATGGGAACTTTTTTGAACATGGGCCGTCTAAACCATCGAAGAACAAAGACAAAGGGGGTGGGGCCCGTGGAATGTGACAAATATTGGGAGCTTCTCTCCGCGCGCCTGGACGGCTTTTTGTCCGCCGAGGAGGAGGGGGAGCTGGATGCCCATCTGGCCGTCTGCCCGGACTGCCGGGCAGCGGGAGCGCAGCTGGCTGCGCTCCAAGGGGCTTTCTCTGAGCTGGAGGAGGGCGAGGCCCCCGAGGGCTTCGCCCAGGGCGTGATGGACCGCATCCGGGCGGAGGAAAAGCCCAAGGTGGTCCCCCTGTTTAAGCGGCCCCAGGTCCGGGCGCTGGCCGGGCTGGCCGCCTGTCTGGTGCTGGCGGTGGGGCTGTATCATACGGCCCGTTTCTCCCAAAAGGACACAGGCGAGGACTTCGATTGGATGGTGCAGAGCTTCAGCAAGGACGCTTCAGATGCTGTTTCGGGTGACCCGGACACCCCCCAGATCGCGGCTTACGCCGCCCCGGAGGCCCCTGCCGCCAGCGGCGAGGCAGCAGACGGTATCTCTCCGCGAAAAATCAGCCCGAAGTACTCGGTGGGCGGCGCTGCCGTCTCCTCCGGCACGCCGGAGGAGTGCGCCTTTCAGAATGACCAATACCTTTGGATGGCCTACGATGGCGATACCCCGGAACCTGAAGCCCGGATCATCGGCAGTGCCCAATCCCTGGAGGACTTCCTGCTCCCCCTTCCTCTGGACGCACCTGCGGAGATACAGACCCGGTACAGCGAGGCGTACTTCGAGGCTGGCCGGCTGCTGGCGGTGGTGGTAACGGAACCCAGCGGGTCCATCCGGCACCAGATAACCCAACTGACGCACGGCCAGGTGATTATCGAACAGATCAGCCCATATCGTACCGACGACCTTGCTGCCTGGCTCATTCTGGCCGAGGTGGACAGCACGTTCCAGGACGGCAGCGAGCTGGAAGTGACGGTCATTCCCTGGGAGGATCACACGAATTCTTAAAGCAAAACCGGCTCTCCGCCAGGTGCGGAGGGCCTTTTTCATGTTCAACCAAAATCCCTCAAAAAAACAGTTGTCAGGAAGATGGTTTTAGTGTATAATGACTAACAGCGTGTAACGCCCTTTTAACGCTTTTGTCCAGGGCGATACTCAAACGATAAGGAGTGGAACCAACTATGAGCTATTCTGTACAAAACATCCGCAACGTGGCCCTCATCGGACATGGCGGCAACGGCAAGACCGCTCTGGCCGAGAGCCTGCTCTACATGACCAAGGCCATTGACCGCATGGGCCGGGCTACCGACGGCAACACCGTCTGCGACTACGACCCCGAGGAGGTTAAGCGCCAGATTTCCATCTCCCTGGCCGTGGCTCCCATCGAGTTCAAGGGCTGCAAGATCAACGTGCTGGACACCCCGGGCGGCTTTGACTTCTCCGGCGAGGTGATGGAGGCCCTCCGGGCCGCCGACGCCGCCATTATTGTCTGCTCCGCCAAGGACGGCATCTCCGTGGGCCTGGAGAAGGCCTGGAAGTTCTGCGAGGAGCGGAACATGCCCCGCTTCATCTACATCTCCAAGACCGACGAGGACAACTCCGACTACAACGCCACCTTCGAGGCCCTGCGGGAGAAGTACGGCAACAAGATCGCCCCCCTGGTGGTGCCCATCTGGGACGACAACAAGAAGGTCACCGGCATCATCGACGTGCTGAACAAGCGGGCCTATGAGATGCAGAAGCTCCAGCGGGTGGAAATCCAGCTGCCCGAGGGCAAGGAGGGTGTCATCGACGAGTTCAACGACGCTTTGAAGGAGTCCGTGGCCGAGACAAGCGAGGAATTTATGAACAAGTTCTTCGACGGCGAGGACTTCACCTACGCCGAGATGATCCAGGGCCTGCGCCAGGGTGTGCGGGAGCTGTCCATGTTCCCCGTGCTGTGCGGTTCCGCCGTCAACTGCATGGGCTCCCTGATGCTGATGGACTACATCGTGGAGCTGCTGCCCACCCCCATGGAGGGCAACTACCACAAGGCCACCCGCCAGGACGGCGAGTCGGAGGAGTTCGTCGTCTCCCCCGGAGGCGTGCCTACCGCCTTCGTGTTTAAGACCGTCTCCGACCAGTACGGCAAGTACTCCTACATCAAGGTTCTCTCCGGCGTCATCACCTCCGACCTCTCCCTGATCAACGCCCGCACCGGGTCCGCCGAAAAGCTGGGCCGGCTGTATGTCATGCGGGGCAAGAAGGCCGAGGAGGTCAAGGAGCTGACCTGCGGCGACATCGGCGCCATCGGCAAGATGGACAAGGTCAAGACCGGCGACACCCTGTGCGACAGCCGCAAGGTGGTGGCCCTGAAACAAATCCCCTTCGCCGAGCCCTGCTACTCCGTGGCCATCGCCCCCAAGACCCGTGGCCAGGAGGACAAGGTGGCCCAGGGCCTGAACCGGCTCAACGAGGAGGACCCCTCCTTCACCCTGGTGAACAACGGCGAGACCCACCAGATGGTGCTTACCGGCTCCGGCGACATCCAGGTGGACGTGCTGGTGGCCAAGCTCAAGAGCCGCTTCAACGTGGAGGCCGAGCTGAGCGAGACACGCGTGCCCTACCGGGAGAAGATCCGCAAAAAGATCGAGAAGCAGGGGCGGCATAAGAAGCAGACCGGCGGCTCCGGCCAGTTCGGCGATGTGTGGATCCGCTTCGAGCCCAACCCGGACGAGGAGCAGATGGTCTTTGCCGAGGAGGTCTTCGGCGGCTCCGTGCCCAAGAACTTCTTCCCCGCCGTGGAAAAGGGCCTGCGTGAAGCCTGCGTCCACGGCCCCCTGGCCGGCTACCCCGTGGTCAATTTGAAGGCCGTGCTCTACGATGGAAGCTACCACCCGGTGGACTCCTCCGAAATCGCCTTCAAGACCGCCGCCCAGCTGGCCTATAAGGCTGCCATGCCCGAGGCCAACCCTGTCCTGCTGGAGCCCATCGGCGAGCTGAAGGTCACCATCCCCGACAGCTACATGGGGGACGTGATGGGGGATATCACCAAGCGCCGGGGCCGGGTGATGGGCATGAACCCCGCCGGCGACGGGGAGCAGGTGCTGGAGGCCGAGGTTCCCATGGCCGAGATGACCAGCTACGCCATCGACCTGCGGGCCATGACCCAATCCCGCGGGTCCTACACCTTCCACTTCATCCGCTATGAGGACTGCCCCCCTGCCGCCCAGGAGAAGGCCATCGCCGCCGCCAAGGCCATGCAGGAGGAATCGTAATACACCGCGCCCCCTCCCTATTTTCGGGAGGGGGCGCGGCTTTCGATTGAAAATGCAGGGATACGGCTTGCCGTGTCCCCATGCTACAGACCGTGTCCCGCGTTCCCCATCCCCTGCCGCTCCCCGGCCAGCCTCTGCTCCCGGCGGCGGCGGAAGGCCCGCTCCCTGGCCTGCCACTCCTCCTCGGTCTGGTGGAGGAACGCGGACCACTCCCCGCTTCCGTACTCCCCGAACGCCGCCTCGGGGACCCGTTTTCTCAAACAGTCCACCGCCCCCTGGAGGTCGCCCGGTCTGCGCAGGCCGGTGGTCTGGACCTGCCGCCGGTCGTCCACGATGTACAGCTCGATGACCCGGCTGCTCTGGCTGCGGCCATTGGTGTATCGGACCTTGATCTCGTCCCTGGGGAAGACCCCCCGGATACGGGAGAGGGCGGACACGTCATCCCCCAGCACCCACTCCCTGCCGACAGCCACCCGGCCGAACCACAGCCCGCCGGCCTCAATGTCCCGGTCCACCATGGCAAAGAGCTCCTCCACCGGCGGGGCCTCCTCCGGGCAGGGGAGCTGGGCGCGGATGGACTGGGCCAGGCGGCTCCTCCCGGGGCAGAAGGCGTCCCGCAGGTCGGTATAGGTCTCATACAGGCAGCAGAAGGCAAAGAGCACAAATCCTCCCCCGGCCACCGCCTCTGTGGCCCAGTCCTGGAGCTCCCAGGCGGCTTTGTCCTCTCCCAGCCCCATAAAAAACACCACCCCGCACCCGGCGGCGAGAAGCAGGTACAGCAGAGACCACAGCAGCCGGGCCAGCCGCTTCCGGGTCCGGTCCAGACAGTAGCCCCCCTGGGGAACGGCGTTGGGATGCCGCCTCCCCAGCACCCAAAGAAACCCCGCCGCCAGCAGCCCGCTCCACAGATAGCCGATCAGCGCCCCCGCGCCCACGAAAAACAGCCCGCAGACAAGCCAGTTCCATGGCCACTTCAAAAAAATTTTTCTCTCCGGTCCCTGTGCCATCCCGCACCGCCCTCCTCTGCCGCAGGGCCGGAACACCCTCCGGCTCCTGCGCTTTTCCGCCTCAGTATAGCACTGGCCGCCCGCTAATTCAAGCCCTGAACTTCGTCCGTTTCCGCCCGGAAAAGCACTTGACGAAACATGGCCCCTGGAGTAAAATAGGCTGGTATTTTTTTACACAGGAGCAGGAAAGGGGAATGCACAATGGGAAGACCCGGTTTTGACAACACGGCATATCTGCACACCCAATCCCAGCACATCCGGGAGCGGATCTCCCAGTTCGGAGGCAAGCTCTATCTGGAGTTTGGCGGCAAGCTGTTTGACGACTACCACGCCAGCCGGGTACTGCCCGGATTTGAGCCGGACAGCAAGCTGCGGATGCTGGAGCAGCTGCGGGACAAGGCGGAGATCGTCATCGCCATCAACGCCGGCGACATCGAGAAGAACAAGGT
>JAAWNI010000056.1 GCA_022798855.1 Lawsonibacter sp.
GCAAGGGCTCTGCCCTTGCCTTATTCTTTATCCCCTTGCGGGGATAGTAGAACCCCTGCCCTACATAACGTACCGAACGGTATTTCCAGGGACGTTCCAAATTTATGAGACGGGTGTGGCTTCCGCTCTTGCATTGCTGGCAATTTATTGTTATAATGGTCACAGTGGAGAGAATTTGTCGGAGCATGAAGCCCCGGCCGCTTCCTCAAATTCGGGCAGTTCAAAGAGAAAGCTGGTGAAACAATGGCGACAGAAGCTGAGGAAAAGGAACAGACTACAGCGGAACCGGCGGCGGAAAAGCCGGCGGAGCCGGAGCAAAAGCCTAAAAAACCGCCCAAGCCCCCCAAGCAGCGTGAAATACTCCTCCCCATTCTGACCGTTCTTTTCGTCCTGGTGGGCATTGCCGAACTGGGGCTCTTGTTCGTGACCGGATTCGGCGTGTTCCGGGGCTCACAGGCCCGCCGGGCCTATGAGGCGCAGCAGGCCGAGCTTCAAAACGAGCCTGAGCGGTCCCTCGGCGCCAGCTACTGCGGCCCAGGTTTGATGATTGAAAACGGCGAGGTCGTATGGCGGCGTGTGGACGACCTCACGCAGAATGGACAGGGCTCCGGACAGGGTACAGGGACGGGCGGCGGCACCCAGGCCACGGAATATGTGCTGAAGACCCCCTATCCCCCGCCGCCCTGGAACAAACCGGACACGTCCAGCACCGGGGAGCCGGAGGAGCCGGTGCAGACATAATCAATCACCGCTTCGTTTGACTGAAGGTTCATTCATGCTGCAACCCATAAACCCCGCGGTCGAACTGGCTGCGGGGTTTTCCGTGTGTGGAAGCGGCATTTTTCAGGAGGGAATTTTATGGAGATTTCAGAGATCAGAGACAAAATCGACGCCTTGGACAGCCAAATTCTGGAGCTTTTCCTCATGCGGATGGAGCTGGCGGAGAAGGAGGCGGACTACAAAAACCAGCACCATCTTCCTATTTTAAATAAGGAGCGGGAGCGGGCCATCCTGGCCAAAGCGGCGGAGCGGGCCGGTCCTCAGGAGCGGTATGCCCACCACCTGTTCTCCACCCTGTTTGAGCTGGCCCGGTCCCGCCAGGCCGAGCTGATCAGCGCCCCCACCCAGGTCCAAAAGCTGGTGGAATCCGCCCTCCGCGCCGGAGGAAGCCTCTTTCCCCAAAACGGTTTGGTGGCCTGCCAGGGGGTGGAGGGCGCCAACTCCCAGGCCGCCTGCGACCGCATCCTCCCCCGGGGGCGGATCACCTACGTCAGCACCTTCGAGGGCGTGGCCGACGCCGTGGAATCCGGGGCCTGCCAGTTTGGCGTGCTGCCCGTAGAGAACAGCTCCAACGGCTCCGTCCGGGCGGTGTACCAGCTCCTCCTGGAGCGGAATCTGTCCATCGTCTCCTCCACCCGCCTGTGCATCCGCCACGAGCTGCTGGTCAACCCTGGGGTGGCCATGGGGGATATTGAGGAAATCTATTCCCACGAGCAGGCCATCGGCCAGTGCAGCCGGTTCCTCAGCGGCCTGAGCGGCGTCAAGGTGGTCCCCTGCGGCAACACCGCCATGGCCGCGAAAATGGTGGCGGAGAGCGGCAGCCGCCATACCGCCGCTATCTCCTCCCGCCCCTGCGCCGCCCTGTACGGCCTGGAGTCCATCAACGACCACATCCAGAACAGCGACAACAACTACACCAGATTTTTCTGCGTCGCCAAGGACCCGGTAATCTACGCCGGAGCCAACCGCGTCTCCCTGGTCGTCTCCCTGGAGAACAGGGCGGGTTCGCTGTATGAGATGCTGTCCAAGCTGGCGGCGCTGGGCATCAATATGACCAAGCTGGAGTCCTGCCCCGTCACCGGAAGCAACTTTGAATATATGTTCTTCCTGGAGCTGGAAGCTTCCGTCCAGGACGCCAGCGTCCTTGCCATGCTGGAGGAGATGGAGCGGAGCTGTCCGAAATTTCAATTTCTTGGAAATTATGCGGAATTGTAGAGGCCGCACATACAGAATATGAAAGAGGCGCGGCAACAGCCACGTCTCTTTCGTTCTTATCTGGCCGTCTCCCGCTGGAACTTCGCCAAATAGGCGTCCTGGAGCAGCTTCAAGCGCTGGGGGTCCCTGCCGCCCACCGGGATTTTATCAATGGACTCCACCCTCATGCACAGGGCGCTGGAGCTGGTGACAATGATCTCGTCGGCGTTCATCAGCTCCACCATGGAGAAGGGCTCTTCCAGCGTGGGGATGCCGTGCTCCTTGGCCAGGGCCAGCAGGTGCTTCCGGGTGACGCCGGGGAGGATCAGCTCATCGGTGGGGGCGGTGCGCAGGATGCCATCCTTTAAAATAGAGATGTTGCTGTGGGCGCACTCGGTGACCCGGCTCCCCCGGTGGAGCACCGCTTCGTCGCAACCAGCCTCCGCCGCCCGCTGGTTGGCCAGCACGCTGGGAATCAGGTTCAGGGTCTTGATGTTGCACAGCTTAAAGCGGTTGTCCTCCATTGAGATCAGCTTGTACGGGATATCCATAGACTTCATGGTGTGGGGCTTGACGAAAATCATCAGCGACGGCTCCACCCCCTGGGGGAACACGTGGTTCCGGGGGCTGTTGCCCCGGGTGATCTGCCAGTACAGGAAGTGGACGGGGGAGTCCTCCGCCGCGTTGATGACCTTCTGGAGCTCCGCCTTCACCTGGCCCCGCTCCATTTTGAAGGGGATTTCCAGCAAGCGCAGGCTGTTGTACATCCGGTCCAGGTGGTCCTCAATGGCGAAGGGGATGCGGTTGGCCACGCAGGTGGCCTCGTAGATGCCGTCGCCAAAGTAGAGGGCCCGGTCCCCCATCGGGACCTTCATCTCCTCCAAAGGGCCAATCTCGCCGTTGTAATAGCCGACATTTTTCCACATAATTCTTTCCTCCTCTTAAAAACTGTATGGTTTCGCAGGGCCTGGCCGCGGGTGCGCCATGTGCCCTGTTAAAGCACCCGTTTTTTTCGCTCCTCCCACACCTGGCACGCTTTCCACGCCGCCCAGGCGCACAGCGCCCCGATGAGCGCCCCGGCCAGCACATCCGTGGGGTAGTGGACCCCCACGTAGAGCCGGGACAGCCCCATGCACACCGCCCCGATGACGGCGGCAGCCCTCCCCCACCGCCAGGGCAGGGCTCTGGCCCAACACAGGCCGGCGGCGAAGGCGGCGCAGGTGTGGCCCGAGGGGAAGGAGTTTGGGTCCCGCTCAACCACCAGCGGCTCGATGGGCCAGGCCAGCCAGGGCCGTGCCCGCTCCACCAGGGGCTTGATGGTGATATTAGTTATCAGCAGCCCCAGCGCCATCGCCATCAGGGCCGCCGCCCCCGCCCTCCGGGTGGGCTTATACAGCACCATGGCCAGAGACAGGGCGATCCACAAAAGCCCCGCGTTGCCCAACTGGGTATACAGCGACACGACAGGGTCCAGCCAGGGAACGCGCAGGTTTTGTACCGCCACCAGCAGCTGGCCGTCCGCTTGGAGCATCTGATTCAGCATAAAAAACCTCCCTTGACCACGGGGCCGATCTATACTATAATAATAAAGCATTTTCCCAACAAGTCAACACTATTTTTCGGAGGCCTTTCCCTTGAAGCAAATCCTCTGCATGTCCAGCGAGCCCTGGTCCAACCGGCTCCCTGGCCGCACACAACAGATCATCTCCCGCCTGCGGGACGCACAAATTTTATATTTTTACCCGGCGCAAAGCACACGGGACAGGTCCTATTTAAAGGGAGTGAGGCAGGTCCGGCCCAATGTGGCGGTGTGCGCCCTGCCCCCCATCCGCTTCCCCATTCCGGAGCGCCGGCGTTTTTTCTTCCAGATGGCCTGGAACAAGGTAGGGCGGTTTATACGGGAGAACGCCGCCCGCCACCGGTTCACCGAGCCGCTGCTCTGGACCACCCACCCCCGCCACATCCATCTTCTGGACCAGCTGGAGTACAGCGCCCTTGTCTACGACTGCGACCGGGCCTGGGAGGGCCCGCCCCCACACTGGGAGGGCAGCCTGGCCCAGGCGGCGGACGTGGTTTTTGCCGCGTCCCCCCTGCTGGCCGACCGGCTGTCTCCGTGCAGCGCCAACATCGCCCTGCTGCCCAACGGGATCAACCTGCCCCTCTTCGACCCGTATGCCTCCCGTTTCGACCCCATGCCGGGGGTGTCGGCCCCCATTCTGGGCTGGTCCGGCACCATTCGGGCGGGGCTGGACCTGTCCCCGGTGCTCTACGCCGCGCAGGCCCGGCCCGACTGGGGCTTTCTGCTGCTGGGCGGCGTGGAGCGGGACAACCCCTTCCTGCGGCAGCTGAACAAGCTGTCCAACGTCTACCTGCCCGGCCCCAGGCCGGCCACGGAGGTGCCAGACTGGCTGTACCGGTGCCAGGTTTTGATAGACCTCCAGCGGACCGACCAGCCCTTCGACGACGTGGTCTCCCCCAGGCTGTATGAGTACCTGGCCACCGGAAAGCCGGTGGTGTCCATGATGTGGCCCGACCAGGTGGAGCTCTTCCCCGACGTGGTATACGGCGCCCACAACCTGGAGGAATTTGTCATTCTGTGCGAACACGCCCTGGAGGAGGACCCCCATTTTGTCTCCCGGCGGCGGATGGACCGGGCGGCGGAGGCCGCGTGGCCCCAGCGGGTGGGCGAGGTGGAACGCATCCTCACCACCGCCGGACTGCTCTAGGCGCCATTTAGGCACTATTTTTCAAACAGCGCCTAACCCGCCATTCGACTACTTTTCCCTCTCCGCCGCCTGTCTTTCTTGTACAAGCATACAAAAATGTGATTTCCTCTTGAAAAAGGTTTTTGTTTCCTATAAAATGGTATCCTAAATGCTGAGGGGAGGGGCTGTCATGCAGTATTTTTGTCAGTTTCGGCTGTTTCATGGCCCCAATCCGCTTAAAACCGCCCCATAATATTTTGTCAGGCTATCTGTTATACCCGCAGATAGCCTGCGCTTTTTCAAAAAAGGAGTGTGAACGCTATGAAAAAAGTTGCCGTCATTATGGGCTCCGACAGCGATTGGCCCGTGGTCCAGGGGGCCTGCAAACAGCTGGATGAGTTCGGCATCCCCTACGAGGCCCACATACTCTCGGCCCACCGCACCCCCGCCGCCGCCGCAGAGTTTGCCAAAAGCGCCCGGGCCAACGGCTTCGGCGTGCTGATCTGCGCCGCCGGCATGGCCGCCCATCTGGCCGGGGCTTTCGCGGGGAATTCCACCCTGCCCGTCATCGGCATCCCTATGAAAGGCGGGGCCATGGACGGGCTGGACGCCCTGCTGGCCACCGTCCAAATGCCCAGCGGCATCCCTGTGGCCACCGTGGCCATCAACGGGGCCAAGAACGCCGCCGTGCTGGCTGCCCAGATTCTGGCGGTGTCCGACGATGGATTGGCCGCCAAGCTGGACGCCGCCCGGGAGAAGATGGCGGAGCAGATCGCCGAGAAGGAGTCCAAGCTCCAGGCGGAGCTGAAGGGCTGAATTTCCATTTCAATCAACAATTTAATTATTTGGAGGAATTTATCATGGAAAAGAATCTCGTTTATACCGGCAAGACCAAGAACGTCTACGCTCTGGACAACGGCAACTACCTGCTCAAGTTTAAGGACGACTGCACCGGCAAGGACGGCGTCTTTGATCCCGGCGAGAACTCCATCGGCCTGACCATCGAGGGTGTGGGCGACGTCAACCTGCGCATGTCCATCTACTTCTTCGAAAAGATCAACGCCGCCGGCATCAAGACCCACTTTGTCTCCGCCGACCTGGCCGACACCACCATGGAGGTGCTGCCCGCCAAGGTCTTCGGCCACGGCCTGGAGGTCATCTGCCGCCACAAGGCGGTGGGCTCCTTCATCCGCCGGTACGGCGAGTATATCGAGGAGGGCGCCGACCTGCCCGCCTACGTGGAGACTACCTTCAAGAACGACGAGAAGGGCGACCCCCTGGTGACCAAAGACGCCCTGGTGGCCCTGGGCGTAATGACCGAGTCCCAGTACGACGACATCAAGGACATGACCCAGAAAATCACCAAGATCGTGGCCGACGACCTGAAAGAGAAGGGCCTGGTCCTCTACGACATCAAGTTCGAGTACGGCTACGACGCCGACGGCAAGGTGATGCTCATTGACGAAATCGCCTCCGGCAACATGCGGGTGTACAAGGACGGGCAGTATATCGACCCCATGACCCTGTCCAAGCTGTTCTTCGCCTGATTGCTCGGGAGGAACACCCATGGATCTCAGCATCATCGGCGGCCAGGACGGCCCCACTGCGGTTTTGACATCCGGCGGTCCCGCCGGGCTTATCCTCACGCTGCTCCTCATCGCGGCGGCCGCAGGCGCGGCCATCTGGCTCTTTTTCCGCAGACGTAAGAAATAAGGAGGCTCTATCATGGGCGGTTTTTTTGGGGCTGTCTCCCAGCGGGACGTCTCCCTTGATATCTTTTTCGGGGTGGACTACCACTCCCACTTGGGCACCCGCCGGGGCGGCATGATTATCCATGACGTCAAGGACGGCTTCCAACGGCAGATCCATTCCATTGAAAACACCCCCTTCCGCACCAAGTTCGAGAAGGACCTTTCCAGCTTCCACGGCGCCTCCGGCATCGGCTGCATCAGCGACACCGACCCCCAGCCCCTGCTGGTCCGCTCCCATCTGGGGCTGTACGCCATCACCACCGTGGGCATCATCAACAACGCCGAGGAGCTGGTGGAACAGTATTTCTCCGACCACGGCCACCAGTTTATGGCCATGAGCTCCGGCAAAATCAACTCCACCGAGCTGGCCGCCGCCCTCATCAACCAGAAAAACGACCTGGTTTCTGGCATCCTCCACGCCCAGGAGGCCATCAACGGCTCCCTCACCCTGCTGATCCTCACCGACCAGGGGGAGATCATCGCCGCCCGGGACCGGGTGGGCCGCCTGCCCGTCCTCATCGGCAAAAACGGACAGGGGCACTGTGTCTCCTTCGAGTCCTTTGCCTACCACAAGCTGGGCTATGAGGACGCCTACGAGCTGGGCCCCCGGGAGGTCGTCCGCATCCGGGCCGAGGGCGTCGACGTCCTCTCCCCCGCCGGGGAGGAAATGAAAATCTGCGCCTTCCTGTGGACCTACTACGGCTATCCCAACTCCAACTACGAGGGGGTCAACGTGGAGCTGATGCGCTACCACAACGGCGCGGTTATGGCCCGGGACGAGAAAAAACGGGGTTCGCTGCCTGATGTGGACTATGTAGCCGGCGTCCCAGACTCCGGCATCCCCCACGCCATCGGCTACGCCAACGAGAGCGGCGTCCACTTCGCCCGGCCCTTCATTAAATACACCCCCACCTGGCCCCGGTCCTTTATGCCCACAAACCAGGACGTGCGCAACCAGGTGGCGAAAATGAAGCAGATCCCAGTCCCCGAGCTGATTCAGGGCAAGAAGCTGCTCTTTGTGGACGACTCCATCGTCCGGGGCACCCAGCTGCGGGAGACGGTGGAGTTCCTCTACGAGTCCGGCGCGAAAGAGGTGCACATGCGCTCCGCCTGCCCCCCCATCATGTACAGCTGCAAGTATCTGAACTTCTCCCGGGGCAACTCCGATATGGACCTTCTGGCCCGGCGCACCATCCAGGAGCTGGAGGGCGACGAGGGCCAGAAGCACCTGGAGGAGTACGCCGACCCCTCCTCCCGTCGGGGCCAGTGCATGCTGAAAACCATCTGTGAGCGGTTCGGCTTCGACTCCCTGGGCTACCAGTCCCTGGAGGGCGTGCTGGAAGCCATCGGCATTGATAAGGACAAGCTGTGTACCTACTGTTGGAGCGGGAAGGAGTAGGGCTTGTTTGAAAAATGTCAATACGCCCAAGCGGCGGTCCTTTTCCCACCATACTGCCCCAATTTTTCTTGAAATACATCCAGTATTCCTGCGAAAAATTGTGTTTGTCTGGCGGAAAAATTCCTCACCATTGTGCATATTTCCATTTTTCAAACGGCGCCTAGTCTTTTTTGTAGGGGCGGCCTGTGGCCGCCCGCAATCCCGCCTCGCGTCTGAACGGGCGGCCACAGGCCGCCCCTACAACAACAATTTGGAGGTCTTCTCTATGGAAAATTCCCATTCCGCCTCCTACGCCGCCGCCGGCGTGGACATTGAGGCCGGCTACAAGGGCGTACAGCTGATGAAAAAGCATGTGGCCCGCACCATGATCCCCGGGGTAATTGACGGCATCGGCGGCTTTGGCGGCCTGTTCGCCCCCGACTTGGCCGGGATGAAGGAGCCTGTCCTGGTCTCCGGCACCGACGGCGTGGGCACCAAGATCCGTCTGGCCCAGCTGCTGGACAAGCACGACACCATTGGCATCGACTGCGTGGCCATGTGCGTCAACGACATTATCTGCTGCGGCGCACGCCCGCTGTTCTTCCTGGACTACATCGCCATCGGCAAAAACGTGCCCGAGAAGGTGGCCGCCATCGTCTCCGGCGTGGCCGAGGGCTGCGTCCAGTCCGGCTGCGCCCTCACCGGAGGCGAGACCGCCGAGCACCCCGGCCTGATGGCCCCCGAGGACTACGACCTGGCCGGCTTCGCCGTGGGCGTGGTGGACAAGGAGAAGATCATCGACGGCTCCAAGGTGGCCGAAGGCGACGCCCTCATCGGCCTGACCTCCTCCGGGGTCCACTCCAACGGCTTCTCCCTGGTGCGCAAGGTCTTCGACATTGAACACGCCGACCTGAACGCCCCCATGGACGAGCTGGAGGGCAAATCCCTGGGCGAAGCCCTGCTGGCCCCCACCAAGCTCTATGTAAAGCCCGTCCTGTCCCTGCTGGAGGGCGGCGTGGACCTCCACGGCGCCAGCCACATCACCGGCGGCGGCTTCTATGAGAACGTCCCCCGCATGCTGCCCAAGGGGCTGGAGGCCCACTTCTACGCTGCCGCGCTGCCCAATCTGCCCATCTTCGACCTCATTCAGAAGCGGGGCGGTATCCCGGAGCACGACATGTACAACACCTTCAACATGGGCCTGGGCATGGTGCTGGCCGTCCCCCAGGACCAGGCGGAGCAGGCCCTGGCCATCCTCCACGGCGCCGGAGAGGCGGACGCGGCTGAGGTGGGCGTTGTGGCTTCCGGAGACGCGGGCGTCGCCTTCTGCGAGGTCTGCCCTCCCGCGGTATGAGTATGGGGAAACGGAGGATCGCCGTTTTAGTCTCCGGCGGCGGGACCAACTTGCAAGCCCTCATCGACGCCCAGGGCCGGGGGGAGATTGTCAACGGGGAAATCTCAATTGTAATCTCCTCCGCACCCGGGGTTTACGCTTTGGAGCGGGCCAAGAACGCGGGCATCCACAACTGCGTGCTGGACCGGAAAAATTACCCCTCCAGCCAGGCTATGACGGCGGCGTTGGTGGAGAAATTAAAGGAATTTTCCATTGATTTAGTCGTTATGGCCGGGTTTATGACGATTGTTACCCATGAACTGTTTGAGGTTTACAATAACGCCGTCATCAACATCCACCCCGCCCTGATCCCCTCCTTCTGCGGCAAGGGGGCCTACGGACTCCATGTCCACGAGCAGGCCCTGGCCTACGGCGTGAAAATCTCCGGGGCCACCGTCCACTTCGTCACCGAGGAGTGCGACAGCGGGCCCATCATCCTCCAGCAGGCGGTGGACGTCCTGCCGGACGACACCCCGGAGGCGCTCCAGCGCCGGATTATGGAACAGTGCGAGTGGAAGCTCCTCCCCCAGGCCGTCAGCCTGTTCTGCCAGGGCCGGCTGGCGGTGGAGGGGCGCGTTGTCCATATTTTGCCCTAGGGGCGGCCTGTGGCCGCCCGCTGTTTCCCATGCGTTTCATTCCACGGGCGGCTGCAGGCCGCCCCTACAGGAGGTAACCACATGATTGATCTGGACGCCCCTGTCTGGAGGGGCATCAACCAGTACGTGCAGAAGAGCCTCCAGCAGCTGGAGGCGGGCGAGGGGGGCTTTCGGGAAAACGTGGACCTCCTTGCCGACAATACAAGCCACCAGCTCAGCTGGTACGACGCCACCGCCTATGCCCTGCCCCACGTGGCCCGGCTGTGCAAGAAGCTGAGCGTGGAGGAAAAGCTCTACCTCATCGCCCAGATGGGCCCCGCCGTGGCCGCCGAGTCCCAGGCGTCCCTCTCCCCGGACACCGAGGAGTTTCGGGAGTTCCACGAGGGGCTGGCCCCCTTGGCCCAGGAGGCCAGGGAGCTGGTGGAACGCCACATGGAGGAGGTCAAGGCACTGCCCAAGGACCTGCCCCTGGTCTTTGCCGTGGCGGCCCTGGCCCTGCTGTGGGACAGGAAGCGCGCCTGGTATCTCTACCTCTGGGCCCCCTGGGACGAGCTGCCTGCCATGTGCCCGGAGTGCGGCTGGTACGAGGAGTGCATGGATTTTTCTTTGGAGGAGGAGCCGGAGTTTGTGGCCCCGGGCGCTTTGAACGAGGAGGGCGTCTGGCTCCAGAAGCTGCTCACCGCCATCGGCGACCGGGAGCTCCTGCCCCGGCTGCCCTATCTGTATGGAACCTGTACCTGCCCGGAGTGTGGGGCCAGCGGCCCCCTCTGGACTTGGATGGACCACGCATATGAGGAGGGTTAATGTATGAAGCTGACCAATTTAACAGCCTATCTCGCTGAAAACCCCTACCCCGGCCGGGGCATCGTCATGGGCCGCACGGCCAACAACCAGGCGGTCATCGCCTATTTCATCATGGGCCGCAGCGAAAACAGCCGCAACCGAATTTTTGAAAACACCGAGGACGGCATCCGGACAAAGGCCTTCGACGAGTCCAAAATGACCGACCCCTCCCTGATTATCTACCACCCCGTCCGGCTGCTGCCCAACGGCCTGCTGGTGGTGACCAACGGCGACCAGACCGACACCATCCGGGACCACATCGCCCAGGGCCACTGCTACCGCCACGCCTTGAACACCCGAAAGTTCGAGCCCGACGGCCCCAACTGGACCCCCCGCATCTCCGGCGTGATGAAGCCCGACGGCACCTATAACCTGTCCATCCTCAAGAGCCTGGACGGCGACCCCTCCTGCTGCTGCCGGTACTTTTTTGAGTACGACAATCCCATCCCCGGCACGGGCCACCTCATCCACACCTACCAGAGCGACGGCGACCCCCTGCCCTCCTTCCAGGGCGAGCCCCGGCTGGTGGAGCTCAGCGCCCTGACCTCCGACGGCCTGGCCGGCGAAATCTGGGACAGCCTGAATGAGGACAATAAGGTGTCCCTGTACGTCTGGATCAAGGACCTG
>JAAWNI010000057.1 GCA_022798855.1 Lawsonibacter sp.
ATCCCGAAATGCAAAAGGCAGCACAAGCAGAATAAGCAGAAAAGTCGTGTATAGGATTGGCTCCATACGAACATCATAAAGGAAATACATAAAGACATTGCATACAATCAATCCACAAAATACAACCATTTCCCTCTCGTGTTTTGTGGTTGGTCGCGCTTCCATTATAACACTTGAGGCTATGCCTTCTTTATTTGCCTTTTTTCAGATTTGCTCATTTATAGATATGATATAAGAACCTGTATTCATAATCGAAAATGCTGGATGGACGAGGAATTTTGCCGCCCTGCAAGGCAAAAAATCACAGGAATCCTTTGTGGATTTCAGGATTTTTTAACGCCGCAAGGCGGCAAAAGGCCCGTCCAGACGGTCGTTTGAGATTGTGAATACAGGTTCTAAATTGTCCAAGTGAAGAACGAGCGCGATTTTACTACATTGTATTCTGTTTTTAGGAAAATCGGAGGTATACCTCAAAGCAACAATTTCCGTTTAATTTCTACACTGTCAACAGCTCCAAAATGTCCGGAAAAGCTGCCGCAGGAAAGGGTGAGGGAGGGAACCACGAGACACCCACGCCTGGGCCGGAGACTCTGCCCCGGCCCCGTGGCGCGGCCCGCGCTGAAAAGGCAGGGATTGTCTATCTCAAACTTTCAGAGATGTTCCCATCCCAAGGCCATCCTTTCAGTGTGTGGAGTGACGCGGAAGTGAACGAGCTTTTGCGGCATCCGCTGTGCATATTTCCATTTTTCAAACGGTGCCTAACATAAAATGGCCTGCTTTTTGGCCAGGTTCTGAAAATAGGATTATGCCCTCAGCAGAATGGGCTGGAGCTGTCTGCCCTCCAGGGCTGCCTGGGCGGCGTCGGCCACCAGGGAGAAGTCGGCCACCAGGGAGGTGGGTTTTTTCTCGAAGTCGTCCTGTCCAAAGGGGACAAAGTAGATGTATTTCCGTGGGAGGAGGGCGCCGATGCTGGCGGCGGAGGCGGCCAGGCCGTCGTTGGTGGAGGGGGCGATGAGCAGGGGCCGGCAGTTGCGCAGGTGGGCTTTGGCGGCCATGGTGACGCTGGTGTCGGTGACTCCAGCGGCCAGCTTGCCCAGGGTGTTTCCAGTGCAGGGACAGATAATCAGCAGGTCCAGCAGCTGCTTGGGCCCGATGGGCTCCGCCGCCTGGACGGTGGAGATCACCCGGCAGTCGCAGATGCGCTCCATCTCCCGCATCAGGTCGTGGGCGCGGCCGAAGCGGGTATCGGTGTCGGCCACTGCCTGGGAGACGATGGGGACCACTTTGGCGAACCGGGCTTTCACCTGTTCCAGGGCCTCCATAGCTTTATCGTGGGTGCAGAAGGAGCCGCATACCGCGAATCCGACAGTTTTGTCTTCCAATGAAAAATCTTCCTTTCTATCAAAAACGGGGAGGGCCGGCCAAAGGCCGACCCAAACAGCCCATTACATTCCAATTTCCCGCAGCATATTATAGATGGTGTTCCGGATGGCCGCGCCGGCGGTGACGGGGGCCACCTTGCCAGGGAGGGACAGGGCCCAGACCACGGTGAGCCCCAGCTCGCCCGCCGCGGCCAGGTCCACGCCTCCGGGCTTGGAGGCCAGATCCAGGATCAGGCAGTCGGGCTTGACGTCCTCCAGGGCCTCCCGGCCCAGCACCCGGGCGGGGACGGTGTTGACGATCAGGTCGTAGCCGCACAGCCAGCCCTCCAGCTGGGCGAGGTGCTCCCCGCCGAAGCCCATGGCCTGGGCCCAGGCCAGCTGGCCATACTTCCGGACGGCCACGCTCACGCTGGCCCCCAGGGCCTGGAAGCGCTGGGCGGTGAGCCGGCCCACCCGTCCAAAGCCGATGACCAGCACCTTGGAGCCGTGGATGGTGATGGGCAGGTGCTCCATGGCCAGCTGGACGGCCCCCTCCGCCGTGGGGACGGCGTTGGCTACCGCCAGCTCCTCCCGGGCGAAATAGTCGTGGATGGCCAGGCCCCGCCGCCGGGCCAGCTCCGCCGACTCCTCATCGACCCGTCCGCCGCAGAGGAACGAATGGGGGGAGAACTGGTCTAAAATGGGGGCGAGGGGGTAGGCGGACGAAGCGAGGGGGGCGTTGAGCAGGCCGGCCCCGTTGCTGATCGTGAGGGGGAGGACGACGCAGTCGGCCATATCCGCCCGGGCCAGGGTGGACTCGGCGGCCAGGCCGGGGATGTCCGCCTGGGGCGGGCCCAGGGCGTAAGTATGGACGGTGTGGCCGTCCTCGGCCAGGAGCTGGGCCAGTTTGGCCTGCCGCAGGTCGCCGCCCACCACCCAGATGTTTAATTCGTGTTTCATAACAACCTCCAGAACCGCCCAGGGAGGGCGGTGAGTTTCTACTCCCATTGTATGGGGGAGGAGGGGCGGTGGTGCGGAGGGGCACAAAAGAGGGGCAGTGCATAGACTGGTTGCGAGGGGGGAACGGAAGTTTCCCTTCCGGCAATTTCTGCGGGGCGGGCGCGCCCCAGGAAAGGAACCATGCCATGCTCTATTATTTAATTGTATGCCGTTCGCTGACCTACGCCCAGCGCACCGCCGCGGCGCTGGAGCGGGCGGGCATTACCGCCCGGGTGCTCCGCTCCCCCAAAAGCATCGCGGGGGAGGGGTGCAGCCATTCGGTCAAGATTTCCCAGCGGAACCTACCCGACTCCCTGCGCATTCTGCGCCAGGTGGGGCTGGCGCCCAAGCGGATCTATATCACCGCGGGGGACGGGAGCTATCAGGAGGTGGCGCTGTGATCTATCTGGACAGTGCCGCCACCACGATGCAAAAGCCGGCCTCGGTGGCCACCGCTTCCGCCTGGGCCATCAACCACCTGGCCAGCCCCGGCCGGGGAGGGCATCAGCCCGCCATGGACGCGGCCGAGCGGGCCTTTACCTGCCGGGAGGCGGCGGCCCGGCTGTTCCATGTGGGGGACCCGGAGCGGGTGGTGTTCACCTTCAACGCCACCCACGGCCTGAACATCGCCATCAAGACCCTGGCCCGCCCGGGGAGCCGGGTGGTAATCTCCGGCTATGAGCACAACGCCGTGACCCGGCCCCTGTACGCCATGGATGTGCGGCTGAGGGTGGCCAGAAGCCCCCTCTTTGACCAGAGGGCCGCTCTGGAGTCCTTCCGCCGGGAGCTGGACCAGGGCTCCGGCCTGGCGGTATGCACCCATGTGTCCAACGTCTTCGGCTTTATCCTGCCTATTGAGGAGATCGCCGCCCTGTGCCGGGAGCGGGGGGTGCCCCTGATTGTGGACGCCTCCCAATCCGCCGGCTGTCTGCCCCTGGACTTTGAAGCCCTGGGGGCGGCCTTCGCCGCCATGCCGGGCCACAAGGGGCTGTACGGCCCCCAGGGGACCGGGCTGCTGCTGTGCGGCGCGGACCCCGCCCCTCTGATGGAGGGGGGCACGGGCAGCGAGTCCAAGCGGCAGGCTATGCCCGGCTTCCTCCCCGACCGCCTGGAAGCGGGCACCCACAATATCGCCGGGATCGCCGGCTTGCTGGAGGGCCTGCGCTTTCTGGAGCGCCGGGGGGTTGGGCCCATCGCTGCCGGGGAGGGCAGGCTGATCCGCCACATGGGGGAGGGCCTGCGGGCCATTCCCGGGGCGGAGGCCTTTCTCGCCCGGGACCCGGCCGCCCAGGCCGGGGTGCTCTCCTTCCGGCTGCGGGGCCGGGACTGCGAGGAGGTGGGGGAGCTGCTGGGCAGCCGGGGCATTGCCCTGCGGGCCGGCCTGCACTGCGCCCCCCTGGCCCACGAGACGGCGGGCACCCTGGAGACGGGCACCCTCCGGGCCAGCGTCTCCGCCTTCAACACCAGGCAGGAGGTGGACCAGTTCCTCCAGGCCCTCCAGGACCTTTGAGAATCCGCATTCACAATCTAAAAAGTGGTGGGGCCTCCCCTGGCCAGAGAACATCCGCCCTCCGGGACCCGGCGGCTGCCGGTTTGAGGGCGCTGTGGCCAGGGGAAGCCCGCGTTTTCACCGACAGGATTCGACACCGTTGGAGCACCGCAAAATTTTCGTCCGGGAATGAATCTTTTTGGTTGCCAAGCGGGTTGAAATATCGTATAATAGCAAAATGAAATAGTTTGCTTCCTCAACTTTGGAAATGAGGTGAGTCCTGTGGCGGAGCTGTTCCATGGCTTTCAGATGTTCTTTCAGTCCACCTTTCCGCTGCTCCAGATTCAGCTGGCCGACGTGGTTGACATCGCGATTTTGTCCTTTATCGTCTACAAGCTGCTGTGGATGCTGGGGAAAACCAGCTCCGGCCGGGTGATGTGGGGCCTGCTGCTTCTGATGGCCGCTATGGCCCTGTCCTCCTTCTTCAAGCTCACCGCCACCAGCTTCCTGCTGGATAAGCTGGTAATCCAGGGCATCGTGGTGCTGGTGGTGCTGTTTCAGCCGGAGATCCGCCGCTTTTTGGAGCGGATGGGCAGCGGCCGGCTGGGCCTGGTCTTCACCTCCGCCAAGGAGGCGGGGGAGGAGCTGGAAACGGCCATCGACCAGACGGTGGAGGCCTACGGGGACCTGTCCCGGGACAAGGTGGGGGCGCTGATGGTCTTTGAGCGGCAGGACCTGCTGGACGACGAGGTCAAGACGGGCACCGCCCTGGACTGCGGCGTGTCCAGTGAGCTTTTGAAAAACATCTTTTGGAACAAGGCCCCCCTCCACGACGGCGCCGTGATCGTCCGGAAGGGCCGGATTGTGGGGGCGGGCTGCATGCTCCCCCTGTCGGGCAACGTGAACCTGAGCCGGGACCTGGGGATGCGCCACCGGGCGGGCATCGGCATGAGCGAGCACTGCGACGCCGTGGTGGCCATCGTCTCTGAGGAGACGGGCTCCATCTCGGTGGCGGTGGGCGGGATGCTCAAGCGGCATCTGGCCCCGGAGACTCTGGAGCGCCTGCTGCGCAATGAGCTGCTCAACGACAAGGAGGAGGAGAAAAAGAGCGGCCAGCTCCCCCTGCTGGGGCTGCTGACCGGCGGCAGAAAAGAGGAGGATGACGGGTTATGATGGGACGGCTGCTGGGAAAACGGTGGATTTGCATGCTCCTCTCCGTCCTCATCGCCTTCGCGTTCTGGCTTTACGTCCGGGCGGTGGAGGACCCCACGGGGACGACCGTCTTCCATAACGTGCGGGTCGAAACCGCGGGCACCAGCGTGCTGACCAGCCAGGGGCTGACAATCGCCGGCTTGTCCACCGAGCGGGTGGAGATCAAGGTGGAGGCGCCCACCAGCGTATTGAACAACCTGCGCCGCTACAGCGCCAATATCTATGTGCGGCTGGACGTCTCCCGCTGCGTGGAGGGGGAGAACAAGCTGGAGTGGAAGCCCACCCTCCCCACGAATTTTAATGTGGACGACGTCATCATTCAGGAGCAGTCCCCCGCCGCCATCACCGTGACGGTGGGCAAGCTGTACAGCAAGGCCTTCGACGTGGAATTCCAGCTGAACGGCCGGGTGGCCGAAAACTACCAGATGGGTACGCCCGCCATTGAGCCGGAGTCCGTGCTGGTCAGCGGGCCGGTGGAGCAGGTCAACCAGGTGGACCGTGTTGCGGCCATTCTGGAGGACAATGAATTGGACGAGCGCTTTGCCGGTGAGCTGCCCCTGACCCTTCTGGACCAGGAGGGCAATCCCCTTACGGACCTGGAGGTCACCCTCAGCGCTGATACAGCCTATGTGGTGGTCCCGGTGGTGGTGACAAAGGAGGTCAAGCTGACCGTTAATGTGCTGCCCGGCGGCGGCGCCACTGAGGACGACGCCCAGGTGGACATCGAACCGGGCACGATTGTGGTTTCCGGGGCGGAGGCCGACCTGGAGGGGCTGGAGGAGATATCCCTGGGCAAGGTGAGCCTGTCTGAGATCAGGGACTCCAAATCCATCACCTTCCCCATTGTGCTGGACCCCAGCCTGGTCAATGAGAGCGGCCTGGACTCCGCTGAGGTCAAGGTCACCGTCCAGGGGCTGAGCACCGCCGTCTTCGCCGCCCGGAACATCACCACCACCCCGCCCCCCAACGGCCTCACCGCCGAGGTGGTCACCCAGAGCCTGGCCGTGACCATCCGGGGCCGGGCGGAGGACCTGGCCGGCATCGACGCCAGCCAGATCCGGGTGGTGGCCGACCTGTCCAACATCAGCACCCTGGGCACCCAGCAGGTGCCCGCCCGGGTCTATCTGGACAGCGTGGACACGGTAGGCGTGGTGGGCGACTACTCCATTGTGGTAAAATTGAGCTGATTTTGTATATGAGCGAGGCATTGTCATGGTTCAAAACGCGATTGTCAAGAAAATAGTTGGGGAGGGGGTGGCCGAAGTCTCCCTTTTGCGGCAGATGGAGTGCGGCCTGCACTGCGACGGCGCCTGCGCCGGCTGCTCCGCCAAGCCCCCCCAGGAGATTTTGGCCCTGGCCGCCAACTCCATCGGGGCCAAGCCTGGGGATTTTGTGGAGGTGGAGCCAGCCGGCGGGCACAATATCAGCCCGTCGGTGGCGGTGTTCCTCCTGCCCTGCGTGGGGCTGGGGCTGGGCTACGCCCTGGGGGCGAATCTGCTGCACCTCAGCGAGCTGGCCGCCATGGCGACGGCCGCGCTGGGGCTGGCGGCGGGCTTTGTCCCCGCCCTGCTGATGGACCGGGCCATCGCCAGAAGCAAGGCCCCGGAGTTTTCCATCCTGAAGCGGCTGCGCTGAGGGGGCGGCATGTTCGGCTATGTGCGCCCCTTCCGTCCGGAGCTGAAATGCAGGGACTTCGACCTGTACCGGGCCACCTACTGCGGCCTGTGCCGATGCCTGAGGCGGCGGTACGGGCTGGCGGCCCCGATGCTCCTCAATTTCGACTTCACCTTTCTGGCCCTGCTGCTGTGGGAGCCGGAGGAGGGCTTTACCCCCTGCAAAGGCCGCTGCCACGCCAACCCTCTGCGGAAGCTGCCCATGTGCCCCGACAGCCCCGCCCTGGAGCTGGCGGCGGACGAGAGCGTGGTGCTGGCCTGGTGGAAGCTCCAGGACGACCTGGGGGACGAGGGCTTTGGAAAGCGGCTGGCCGTCCGGGCTATGTCCTGGGTGTTCCGGGCGGCCTACCGAAAGGCCGCCCGGCTCCGGCCGGAGTTCGACCAGACGGCGGAGCGCTGTTTGAAGGAGCTGGCCCTTTTAGAAAAGGAAAACTGCCCCTCCCTGGACCGGACGGCGGACGCCTTCGCCCGACTGCTCCAGTCCGCCGCCCCCGGCGGTGGGGAGCGGGGCCGGGTGCTGTCGCAAATGCTGTACCATCTGGGCAGATGGATCTATCTGGCCGACGCCCGGGACGATCTGGAGGAGGACATGGCCCGGGGGCGGTACAACCCGGCGGCCGCCCGCTACGGCCCCTCGGGGGACGACGAGTCCTTGAAGCGGACCATGAGCCACTCCCTGGAGCTGATGGGCGCGGCCCTCCAGCTGGGGGAGTTCGGGTGCCGGACCGCCCTGCTGGAAAATATTGTGTATCTGGGCCTGCCTTTGACGCAGAGGGCCGTGTTTGACGGGACCTGGAAAGAGATAAAAAAACAGAGGATGCGCTGAATTCAGCCGGCGCGCGCGGATTGGCGGAAAAAGACCGCCGCTTAGGCATATGGGCAAGCCCTGGATTTTCAGCGCCGCGCGGAAGGCCGCTCCCCGCCGGGAGGATGGGCATTGATTCAGTGGTTCCGAAATAAAAAGATTTGGAGAAACGACAGATGAGAGATCCCTATAGTGTTCTTGGAGTGAGCCAGAACGCCAGCGACGACGAGGTGAAAAAAGCCTACCGCGAGCTGGCCCGGAAGTACCATCCGGACAACTATCAGAACAATCCCCTGGCCGACCTGGCTGAGGAGAAGATGAAGGAAATCAACGAGGCCTACGACACCATCACCAAGCAGCGCTCCGGCGGGGGCTCCTCGGGGGGGTATGGCTCCTCCGGCGGCTATGGATATCAGCAGGGCTGGTCCGCCGCTTCCTCGAATCCGCTGTATATCCGGGTGCGCAACCTGATCAACGCGGGCGACCTGAATCAGGCGGAACAGCTGCTCTACGAGTCGAGCCAGAAGGACGGGGAGTGGTATTTCCTGTCGGGCAGCATCGCCTACCGCAAGGGCTGGCTGGATGAAGCCATTCAAAATTACAGCCGGGCGGTCCAGATGGAGCCCAACAACATGGAGTACCGCCAGGCCCTGGCCGTGATGCAGCGGGGGGGCATGGGCGGCTACCGCCCCGCGGGCTACTCCGCCGGGATGGACGCCATGGACTGCTGCACCACAATGATGTGCCTCAACTGCCTGTGCGGGGGAGGGCATTGCTGAATGGCCGGACCGGAGCGGAGCCAGGCGTCCTACGCCGCCATGGGCGGCGTGCTGGCGGCGGGCAGCCTGGCGGTGCTGTGGCTGGCCTGCGCCGCGCCCTCCGGACGGATCGGGCTCACCGCCGCGGCGGGGCTGTTCCCCGTGGCGGCCACCCTGTACGCCGGACGGGCCGCCGGCTATCTGTGCTGGGCATCCTCCGCCCTGCTGGGCCTGTTTTTGCTGCCCGACAAGGGGGTGGCGGCGCTGTATCTGGCCTTCCTGGGGGTCTACCCCGTGGCGAAAGGGAGGATCGAGTCGCTGAACCGGCCGGGGCTGGAGTGGGGGTTGAAGCTGTCCTGCTTCAACCTCGCGCTGACGCTGTTCTGGTTCGTCTTTCAGGGGCTGTTTCTGCCCCAAACGCCCCAGTGGCTGAAAGACAACACCCTGCTCTGCTACGGGGCGGGAAATTTGATCTTCGCGGCCTATGACGTCGGGCTGTCCCAGCTGATCGCCCGCCTGCGGGCACGCTTGGCCAGGAGGAAGGGCCGCTGAATGGAGTTTGGATTCACCTTGCCTGAGCGGGAAGGCCGCGGGCAGTGGAAAAACATGTACCTTGAAAAAGGAGAGTGAACGATATGGTTAAAAGTATGACTGGATACGGCCGGGCGGAGGATGCCTTCGGCGGCTGTACCATCACGGTGGAACTGCGCTCCGTGAACAACCGCTATTTGGACTGTAACGTCCGCATCCCCCGGCTGTATCTCTTTGCGGAGGACGCTATCAAGACCCGGGTGCAGAGCATGATTTCCCGGGGGAAGGTGGATGTCTTTGTCACATTGGACAGCTCCGGAGCCGGAAAGGTGCAGGTGTCTGTGAACAAGCCCCTGGCCGACGGCTACTATGCCGCCCTGAAGCAGCTTGCGGAGGAGTATGGGCTGTCCGATGATATCTCCGTCTCTCTGCTGTCCCGCTTCCCGGAGGTCCTGTTGTCGGAGAAGGCGGAGGAGGACGTGGAGCAGATGGCAAAGGACATCTGCTCCGTTCTGGACCGGGCCCTGGCCGACTTCGACCAGATGCGCACCCGGGAGGGGGAGCGGATGAAGGAGGACATCCTGTCCCGGGCCGCCGCCATTGAGGACAAGGTGTCGCTGGTGGAAAAGCGCTCCCCCCAGACGGTGGCGGAGTACCGGGCCAAGCTGGAGGCCCGGATGAACGAGGTGCTGGCCAATACCCAGCTGGACCCCGCCCGCATCCTCACCGAAGCGGCCATTTTCGCTGACAAGGTAGCGGTGGACGAGGAGACGGTCCGCCTGCGCAGCCACATCGGCCAGCTGCGGGAGATGCTGGCCAAGGGGGGCGCCACCGGCCGGAAGCTGGACTTCCTGATCCAGGAGTTCAACCGGGAAGCCAACACCATCGGCTCCAAGTGCAGCGACATTGAGATTTCCGCCCAGGTGGTGGACATCAAGGCGGAGATCGAGAAGATCCGGGAGCAGGTGCAGAACATCGAATGAATCTGCTTGCAGGCGCGGCGGTCCCGCCGCGCCCTACAGGCCAAGAACGGCGGGAGGGGATAGATTGAAGCTCATCAACATCGGCTTTGGCAGCCTGGTGTCCGCCCGGCGGCTGGTGGCGGTGGTCAGCCCGGAGTCCGCCCCCATCAAGCGGATGGTCCAGGAGGCCAGGGAGCGGGGCGTGCTCATCGACGCCACCTACGGCCGGCGGACCAATGCGGTTTTGGTGATGGACAATGATTATTTGGTGCTGTCAGCCCTCCCGCCGGAGGCCGTGGCCGGCCGGGTGGAGGGGGAAGACAGTGGAGAGGAGGAGTAACCGTGCAGCAAAAAAAGGATAAGGGCCAGCTTATTGTGCTGTCCGGGCCGTCCGGTGTGGGCAAGAGCACCGTTATCGCCGAACTGCTCAGCCAGCGGAAGAATATCTACTTCTCCGTGTCCTACACCACCCGCCAGCCCCGGGTGGGGGAGCAGGACGGAGTGAATTACAACTTTGTGGACCGGGCGGAGTTCGAGCGGATGATCGCCGCCGACGAGCTGCTGGAGTACGCCGAGTATGTGGACAACTACTATGGCACCTCGCTGAAGGCCATCCAGGACCGGCTGGACGAGGGGGTCGACGTGCTGCTGGACATCGAGGTCCAGGGCGCGGCCAAGGTCCGGGCCCGGTGCCCCGGCGCCCTGTTCATCTTCATCATCCCGCCCTCCTTCGAGGAGCTGTCCCGCCGGCTCCACCGACGGAACACCGACAGCGAGGACGTGATCGCCGGCCGGCTGGAGAAGGCGAGGGTGGAGTTTAAGGAGATACCCAACTACGACTATCTGGTCATCAACGACAAGGTGTCGGGGGCGGTAGCGGAGATTGAAGCCATCCTCACCGCCGCTGAGTGCCGGGTGGACAGCCGGAAGTCTATTCTGGGCCAGTTCGCGTAACAATATCCTGTAGGGGAGGCCTGTGGCCGCCCGCCTGGCGCCTGCCTCCCACAGCGGGCGGCCGCAGGCCGCCCCTGCAGGGGAATTACAGAGTAAGGAGTCTTTTATTATGATGCTGTATCCCGCTATGAAGGATCTGTTGGAAAAAGTGCCCAGCCGCTATGAGCTGGTGAATGTGGTGGCCTGCCAGGCCCGGCGCATTGCCCGGGAGGCCGAGATGGCCGGCGAGCCGCTGGCGGAGAAGCCGGTGAGCATCGCCATCCAGGAGGTGGCCGACGGCAAGCTGGAGGTGAAGGCCGGCGAAATGGAGCAGGTGAGGGCATAAGAACCTGTATTCATAATTGAAAATGCCGGATGGACGAGGAGTTTTGCCGCCCCGCAAGGCAAAAAATCACAGGAATCCTTGGTGGATTTCAAGATTTTTTAACGCCGCAAGGCGGCAAAAGGCCCGTCCAGACGGTCGTTTGAGATTGTGAA
>JAAWNI010000058.1 GCA_022798855.1 Lawsonibacter sp.
CTTTGGAAAAATTGTGAACGCAAACTTTTTATTTCTGCTCAGATTCTCACGTTTGCCCTCATTGCCATCCTCATTAGAAGATTTTAAACAGGCTCTAAGAAGCTGCGAAGCGGCCCCCAGAAAAGGCAGGCGCTCTCCGGGGGCCGATTCTTGTGGCGATAGGTTTTCTTGTGTCCGCCAAGCCATTCGAGGCGTTACACGGCGTTAGTGCCTGGTCTGTTCCAGCAGCTCCAGCAGCAGGCGCTCGTTCTCACAGGCGGCTTGGGTGAGCTGGGCGGATTTGTCCCGCAGGCGGGCCAGGACGGCGTCGTAGTCGGCCATCAGGGCGTCCGCCCGGCGGATGGCCTCCGCCCCGTCGAAGGCCTCCACCTGTCCGGCGGCGGGCAGGTCCAGCTCCTCTAAGTAGCTGGCCACCTTGGGGTCGTACACCAGCCCCATGGCGGGCACCGCCATCCGGGCGGCGAAAATCAGGGTGTGCAGCCGCATAGCCAGGCACAGCTTGGCCTGGCCCAGGGCCCCCATCAGCTCCCGGGGTGTGGTGGGCAGGTCCAGCACGTAGGAGGGCTCCTCCATCAGCCCCCGGACCCGGGCGGTGGCCGCCCGGTCGCGCTCCGGCTGCATCAGCAAAAAGAGGAGCTCCAGCCCGTGGACCCGCCGCAGGTGGTCGCACAGGCGGGCCAGCTCCTCCCAGAACCCCTCCGTGTTGGGCCACTCCCGGACGGAAGCCGCCACAAAGGGCCTGCCCTGGGGGATGCCGGCGGAGGACAGCAGGGCCAGGGACTTCTCCGCTCCGGCGGGCATCAGGTGGAACACCGGGTCGGCGGTGACCTGGACGGAGCGGCCGATCCCCATCTCCGCCAGCTCCCGGGCGGAGCTGTGGTCCCGGAGGGTGACCAAAGTGGCCCGCTCCACCACCTTCTTCACCCGGCGGCGGTTGATGGGCTTGCGCACCGGCCCCACGCCGTTGGCGTAGAGCATCACCGGCTTGTTCAGCCACTGGGCGCAGCGGATCACCGACAGGTAGTACAGCAGCGAGCGGGTGGAGGTGGTGTCCTGGAGGAGGCTCCCCCCTCCGGACAGCAGGGCGTCGGACCGGCGCAGGGCGGAGAATACCCGCAGCACCCGGAACCGGGGGATGGCCTCCAGGCCGTACTGCTTTTGGGTCAGCTCCGGGTCGTTGGACAGCACGGTGACCGACACGTCGTCGCTCACCGCCTGGATGGCCTGCTGGATGGACTCCAGAATGGCGTCGTCCCCGGCGTTGGCGAAGCCGTAGTAGCCGCTCATCACCACCCGGTACCTCTTCCGCCGGACCTTCTCATAGACGGACAGGCAGTCCTGGGCCATGTGGGACACCGAATACAGCTCCCGCACCGTCTGGCGGCCGAAGGCCCCCAGCTCCGCCCGGCGCTCCGGGGGCAGGGCCAGGGCGGCCAGAAGCTCCTCCAGGAGCTGGTCCTCGGCGGCCAGGGGGTCGGTGCGGCAGCAGAAATTGGTGTCCACCGCCTTGTCCAGCAGCTGGGGGGTGAAAAGGCCGGTGTGCCCCTGGGCGCCCGACAGCACCACCGGCTTGCAGGCGGCCATGGCCTCCAGCGCCGCCCGGGACACCCCCACGAACAGGCCGCAGGCGGCTATGATCCGGTTTACGTCGGTGCGGGGGCCGGTCAAAATCAGGCACTCCTGGCCGATGGACTGGTTGACCCGCTTGGCCTGGGCGGCCAGCTCACTGTACACGTCGCCGCCGCCGATGATCAGCACCCGCACCCCAGGGACACGCTGGGCCAGCCGGGGGGCCAGGGCGATGAGCTGGCGGGCGGTGTAGGAGGCGGCCTGGTCCAGGCGGCTGACGTGGCCGATGACTGGGGCGCCCCCCAGGGCGAACTCCTGGCGGATATCCGCCCCGGACAGGCCGGGGGAGAACTTCTCCGTGTCGATGCCGTTGATGGTCAAGGTGATCCGCTCCGGAGGGACGCCGTACTGCTCCATCAGGTAGTCCCGGATGTCGTCGGAGACGGCCAGGGTGTGCTCCCCCCAGTTGGACAGCAGCTTCAGCGCGCCCCCCACCTGATAGACCCCGTGGCAGGAGGTGACGAAGGCGAACCGCATCCGCCGGTGGAGGGTGCCGCACAGAAAGGCAGGGATGCGGGCGTGGGCGTGGACGATGTCGGGCCGCTCCAGGCGGATCACCCGGCGCAGAATCTTCCAGGCCCGGCTCATGGCCAGCAGGCTGCGCTGGTGGAGGGGGGCCTGGTAGTGGCGGATGCCGGCGGCGGCCACCTCCGGCACATAGACGCCGCCGTTGGAAATAATGATCACGTCGTGGCCCTGGCTTTTCAGCTCCTTGGCCAGCTCCACGATATGCGTCTCCGCTCCGCCGATGTCCAGGCCCATGGTGGCCATTAAGATCCTCATAGCGCCTCTCCTAGCTAGAAAATATTGGATATCGTCCCGGTGAACTGGGCCAGATCGGTGTAAAAAGTCCGGGAGGCGTTGAGCCCCAGGTCATAGACCCGGTTGATGGTGCGGCTCTTGCCGTTGACCAGCCCGGAGCCCTTCACCGTGAGCAGCAGGTTGACGCTGTCCTCCACCTCCACCGGGCCGGCGGTGCCGTCGTCCAAAGCGGCCACCAGGGTGCCGGGCTCCCTTACCACCTGGATTTCGGTGACCTCCCCCAGGGAGCGGCCGCCGCTGGCGTAGTTCAGGTCGTAGAGCTGGTCCTCCACCCGGATGGCGTCGGCGATATAGCTGCACACGCCGTAGACCTCCACCTGGAAGACAATCGTTTCCTCGGGCACACTGGTGCCGGTGATGGCCTGGCCGCTTTTGAAGCGGAGGGCGGCGGCCAGGACGATGACCACCGCCACCACCAGCAGGTCGATGACGCTGATTTTGCCGAACAGGCGGCCCTCATGGTCAATGATCTTCATTTCGCCACCTCCCGCTGGATGGACACGATGGGCCCGCTGCCCATGTAGCCCGGCCCCTTGATATAGACGGTGGTCCCCACCCTCAAATCGAAGCCGCCCCCGACCTGGATGCTCCCGTTCACGATGGCGCAGGGGGCCTGGACGGTGACCAGTATGTCCTCATAGCCCTCCACGATGGCCTGCCGGTAGATCCGGTTCTTGTGGTCCAGGGAGGTCATCTCGGCGGGCGCCGTCTCGGTGGACACCACCTGGCCCAGCTCGAAGTTTTTGATGTTGTCAATCAGCTGGTCGTCGGGCTGGATCATCTCTCCAGTCCCCTCCCGCCACCGCTGGAAGCGGACGGTGTACTGTACGGTGGAGGGGGCCGACTGGGGGGCGTCCTGGCTGGCGGCCTGGGGCTTCCCCGCGTTCCACAGCAGGAAGGCCCCCACCGCCAGGGCGGCGATGAGGATGATGCCGTCGAACAGGTTCAGGCGCAGGCGGAATTTTGGGGTATTCTGTTCCATTATTTGGCTCCTTTCAGAACATCCAGGTAGATATTCTCGATATTTCGGGCAAAGGCTTCTGCGGTAAACCGCTCCTGGTAGCGCGCCAGGGCACGCTGGCCCATGGCTTCCCGCTCTTGGGGGCTGTCCATCAGCCGCTCCATCGCCCGGGACAGGGCGGCGGCGTCCCGGGTGGGGAAAATCAGCCCGCTGGCTCCGTCCTCCACCACCCAGGGGTTGCCCCCGTAGGCGCTGGCGATGGTGGGCAGGCCCAGGCTCATCCCCTCCAGCAGGGCCATGGAGGTGGCTTCGGTGCCGTAGGAGCAGTTGAGCTGCACGTCTAAAATGTTCAGCAGGGCGGCCGCGTCGGACCGGAAGCCCAGCAGCTTCACCCGGCCCTCCAGGCCGGAGCCCTCCACCGCCTGGGCCACCAGCGGCTCGAAGGGGCCGGTCCCGGCGATGAGGACGGTGAAGCCCTCCCGGCCCCGGGCTTTCAGCAGGCGGGCCGCTTCCAGCAGGTCCAGGTGGCCCTTGTAGTCCTCCAGCCGGGCCAGGATGCCGAACACGACATCCCCCGGCGGGATGGACAGCGCCTCTTTCAGGGCCGCGCGCTCCGCCGGGGAGGTCCGGGGCACCGGGGCGGCGCCGTTCATCACCACCGCGATCTTTTTGGGGGAGACGCCCCCCTCCACCAGGTTGTCCCGGGTGGCGGGGCTGACGGCGATGATCCGGTCGGCGTAGCGCTGGTTGACCCAGCGGTTGACCCACCGTCCCGGGGGGTAGCGCAGCTTGGCGGGGACGGGGAAGGCGGAGTGCCGGCTGTAGACCACCGGCACCCCGCACCGCTTGGCGGCGATCCGGCCGGAGAGGCAGCCGTGGGTGTGGACCAGGTCGGGCGGCGACCGGCGGAACAGCTCCGTCAAGGCCTTCACGTCCTCCCGGTGGTAGGAGCGGTCGGCCATGCCGTCCACCTCGACCACCTGGGCCCCCGCCTCCTCCAGGGAGGGCTTCAGCAGGCTCCCCCGGGGCAGGACGGCCGTCGTCTCGAAGCGGGCCCGGTCGCTGCACCGCAGGTAGTTGAGGATGACCCGGCCCGCCCCGCCGATGTTGGTGTCGCTGATGACGTTCAGTACCCGGATCATGCCAGAAGCCTCCCCTCGGGCAGCCCGCTCCGCCGGGTGGCCAAGGCCCCCAGGGCCAGGTAGGCCCAGAAGATGAAGAGGACCCGGTAATTATAGAAGGAGTAGTCGGTCATGGCCTGGACCAGGAAGCCGCACACCCCGCCGGTGAAGGCGGTCTGATACATCCGGCTGGTCCAGTCCTTCTCCCGGTGGAGGGCGGCGCACATCATGCGGAAGTAGACAAATATCAGGATCAGGAAGACAGCCAGGGCGGTGATGCCCGCGTCGCACACCAGCTGCAAAAACAGGTTGTGGGAGTGGGGGGCGTTGATGCTGTTGTAGCTGAAAGCGGGGTAGACCCGGTTGAAGGCCTCGTCCCCCGGCCCGATGCCGCACAGCCAGTAGTGTTTCAGCATGTCTAGGGTGCCCAGCCAGATGGACACCCGGTAGGTGGTGGAGCCGTCGGTCATGTCGCCGATGCTGGTGAAGCGGGAGATCACCGTCTCGGGCAGGAGGAACCACAGGGCGGCCAGGGCCGCGGGGGCCAGCAGGATCAGCCGGGGGTTGAGCAGGACCACGAACACCGCCCCGGCGAAGAGCAGGCCCAGCCACGCCCCCCGGGAGAAGGTGAGGATCATGCACACGCACATCAGGGCGCAGCAGCCCAGATAGAGGAGCCGGCGGGGCCAGCCCCTGGCGGACAGCAGCTTGGCCCCACCCACCGGCACCATCAGGATCAGGTACTGGCCCAGCATGTTGGGGTTGTCCAGGGTGGAGGGCACCCGGAACTCGATGCTGGAGAACATATCGCTGTCCACCCAGGAGGCGGACTGGTAGCCCCAGCGGAACATATACTGCAAAATGCCGTACGCGGCCACCGCCGCCCCTACCAGCACCACGCCGTCCAGGAGGACGTCCAGCTGGTTCCGGCTGTCCACCGCGTTGAACAGCACCAGGGAGAAGAGGACGAAGCACACCGTCAGCAGTCCGGGGTTCAGGCTGGACCGGAGGTTGACGGAGAACAGGGTGCCCGCCATGTAGATGGCGGCGTACAGCAGGATATAGCGGTTGGTGGGCGCCCAGGCCAGCCGCCGGCTCCGGTCCCGCACCAGGTTCAGGGCCAGGGAGCAGTAGGCGATGGCCGTCAGCCCCAGCACCGCCATGGTGGGCAGGACGGGGGCGGCCGCTGCCGGCAGCAGGCACCAGAACCAGGACTTTGTAAAGACGCTGCCGGCAAAGAGCTTGTCCAGCCGCAGCTTTTCATACAGCCAGCACAGCCCGCCCCGGACCAGGGACCACAGCTTGTAGAATACGCTGTGCTCCGAAGCCGCCGGCGTCCAGCCGCCGGGGTGGAGGAACCACTGGACCACCCCGCTGGCCCGCCACTGATCCCCGCACCACCGGCACAGGGACATGAGCCACCGCCACAGCAGGCTGGCGTTTAAAATGTTTTTCGCTTGTTCCATGGATTGAACCTCACTTTTGGGAATTATGGCGGTCTGGGGCCGCATAGTCACTCCCCCTGCCACGGCTCCGCCGTGCCACCCCCCTCCCAGAGGGGGGCTTTTAGGCTCCCTCTCTGAGGGAGCTGTCAGCTGTAAAGCTGACTGAGGGAGTTTCACTTCATTATTTTTTCTTTTTAACCAGAGAGACTGCCATCCTGGCTTCGTCCACCCGCAGGAGGAGGGCCAGGGCGAAGTAGAGGGCCGCCCCCAGCCCGGTGCAGAGGGCCAGGCAGGCCAGCTCGCCGAGCTTCCCGGCGGGGAGGAGGGGGGAGGCGGCTCCCAGGACCGCCCGCACACACAGGCCCATCACGGCGGAAGCCAGGGCGGTTTTGCACAGATTTACCAGCTCCCCGGCGCCCAGCAGGCCCCCGCCCTCCCTTTGCAGGGGCAGCAGGAGGAGCAGGGCGTAGACGGTGGAGGAGACGGCGCTGGAGAGGGCCAGGCCGGCCACGGAGAAGCGCCCGGCCAGGGCCCAGCACAGGGCGGTATTGACCAGGATGGAGGCGCCGCCGGCGATGAGGGGCACCCTGCCCTGCTGTCTGGCGAAGTAGGCCCGGCTGAGGATGTTTTGCAGGGCGTAGCCCCCCATGCCCAGGGCCATCCAGCTCAGGGCGGAGGCGGTGATTTGGGTGGAGAAGGCATCGAACATGCCGCCGCCGTAGATCAGGGAGATGAGGGGGCGGGCCACCGCCATCAGCCCCGCCGACATGGGCAGGACGAAAAACAGGCTGACCCCCAGGGTCTGGCGGATGGTGTCCTGAAACTCGCCTTCCTTCCCCCCGGCGGTGAGCCGGGACAGGCGGGGGAAGATCACGTTGGTGATGGACAGGATGAAGGTGCCCGCGATGACCAGATAGAGGTTGGAGGAATACTCCAGGGCCGACACCCCGGCCCCCTCGTACAGCCGGGAGCCAAACCGGGCGTTGATGGCCTGGTTGATGGGCTGCACCCAGGTGGACACCATCACCGGCCCCATCAGGGCCATTACCTGCCGCATGCCGGGGGAGGACAGGTCCAGGCTGGGCCGGTAGCGGTAGCCCAGTTTGACCAGGGGCGGGACCTGGATGAGCCCCTGGACGAGCCAGCCCAGCAGGTAGGCCCCGGCCAGGCCGTAGATGCCCAGCTTGTGGTCCAGGGTGAGGAAATAGAGGATGACCACCCCGTTGGAAGCGGCCGACATGAGGGCGGGGGCGGTAAAGTGGTCCTGGGCCTGGAGCACCCCCACCAGGGAGAAAGCCGCCCCGGAGAAGAGCACCGTGGGGAACATCACCCGGGTCAGGGAGGCGGCCAGGGCGGTGGTCTGGGGTTGGCCGTAGTCGGCGAAGAGGGCCACCAGGGGCTGGGGAAAGGCCATCCCCGCCAGGGTCAGGGCCCCGGTGAGCAGGACGATGGCGGTAATGAAGGAGCTGGCGAACCGGAAGGCCTCCTGTTTTCCCTTTTTCTCCAGGTATTCGCTGAACACCGGGATGAAGCAGGCGGCGATGGCGGAGGCGAACACCGCGTCGAAGAACACCCGGGGGATTCGGCTGGCGGTGAAAAAGGCGTTGGCGGCGGCGCCAGTGCTGTAGTGGACGGCCAGAAGCCGGTCCCGGTACAGGCCCAGCACCTTGCCGATCAGGGTGACGGCCATGACAAAGCTGACGGTCTTCGCCGCGCTGTTTTCTTTCAGTATGTCCGCCCCCTCCCTGGAAGGCGGCGGACCGCCCCAGTCACTAACCCTAACATTTTACACCATATGCTTCCCTTTTTCAACCGCTCAATCCTTAATGTTTTGTGAACTTCCAAAGCTCCCTTTTTTTGCCTGCCCCAGTTTTTCCTATTTGCCATTGAAAGGACGTGGCCTCTCTGTTATAATGGGCGGGTACCTATGAGAAGCTGTACCAATAGCCTTAGAGCCTGTTTAAAATCTCTCAGCACGCCGCTTGACGGGCCTTTTGCCGTCATACCGCGTTAAATTTTCTTGCAATACATCCAGTATTCCCGCACTTTTTTGCCTTGCCAACAACAATTTTGTCTCGCGAATCCGCGTACTTCGGCTAATGGTACAGCTTCTGAGCCATCCACGTCCATAAAAAGGAGCATTTCCCATGAAACATAAGATATCCCTCCCACGTAGGGCGGCGGCCTTCGCCCTGGCCTTCCTGCTGGTCCTCCCCAACGCCTACGCCGCGGCGGGGGAGCAGAAATTGCAGACCTCCACCCAGATCGCCCAGGGGCTGACCTACCGCAACACCGTCACTGTCAACGACGGCAGCCGGGTGGAGAGCTTCTCCTTCGAGCTGTCGCCGGACAGCCCGGTCCGCCCCATCCTGTGGCAGGGCTCCGAGACAATCTACACCAGCGCCACCATCAACTGGGCCGTCTCCACCGCCCAGGCCGCCGGCTACCACGTGGTAGGCGGCGTGAACACCGACTTTTTCAACATGTCCAACGGGGTGCCCGAGGGCGTCGTGGTGGAGGACGGGGTCTACAAGTCCAGCGCCGAGGGCACCAACGCCCTGGCCTTCACCGGCAATCGGGCCGCCCTGCTGGAGGCCCCCGAGGTGGTCATGACGGTGCGCAACGAGGCCAACGGCTTCTCCTTCCGCTCTTACAACTTCAACAAGGTCCGCCACTACCTGGGGGGGATCTACGTCCTGAACCGGGACTTTTCCGAGATATCCACCCACACCCACGAGGGCGACGCCGGCTGGTACGTGCGGACCAGGGCGGTCCCCGACCCCTACACCGGACAGCTCCCCAAGCTCACCGTCAACTCCACCATTGAGCTGGAGGTGGTGGAGGTCTTCAAGTCCGACCAGGTGACCACCATCGGAGCGGATGAGTACATCCTCACCGCCTCCGATGGGGCGGAGCGGGAGGACGCCTACACCTCCTTCCAGCCCGGGGACCGGGTCACCCTGTCCACCGCCTGCGCCGACCCGGACCTGTCCGAAGCGGAGTGGGCCTGCGGCGTAGGGGACATCATGGTCAAGGACGGCGTGATGACCGACAGCTCCAAGTGGGTCTACGCCAAGGACGGCCGCCAGCCCCGCACCGCCGTGGGGATCAAACCCGACGGCACGGTGGTGCTCTACGCCGTGGACGGCCGGCAGACGGGCTACTCCGTGGGCCTGTCCCAGAAGAATCTGGCCGACGAGCTGATGCGCCAGGGGTGTACCTGGGCGGCCAACCTGGACGGCGGCGGCTCCACCTCCATTTCCGCCTGGCTCCCGGGGGAGGGCGGCACGTCCATCCAGAACAGCCCCTCCGACGGCCGGCCCCGGCGGTGCGCTACCTTCCTGCTGCTGGTCACCGACCAGCGGGGGGAAGGCCAAGCCAGCCGCCTGGCCATGGCTGAGGAGGGCCAGGTGGTGCTGGCCGGCTCCTCCCTCACCCTGCCCGAGGTCAAGGCCCTGGACGAGGGCCTGAACCTGGTTTCCGCCGACCTGTCCAGCCTGGCCATCACCCCGCTGAACGGCCTGGGGACGGTGGACGGCGGCGTCTACACCGCCGGAAGCTATCCGGGCACTGAGACGCTGAGCCTTGCCGCCCAAGGGCTGGCCGGAACCGCCCAGATCCATGTGGTGGGCAGCCTTACCGAGCTGAAAGTCACCCGGTCCGGCTCCTCCAGCTCCCTCAGCAGCCTGACCGTGAAGCCGGAGGAGCAGGTCCAGCTGGCTGTCTCTGGCAGCTACTGGGGCCGCGCCGCCCTGCGGGACCTGGGGCCGGTGTCCTTCACCGTCCAGGGGGGCGTGGGCACGGTGGACGAAAACGGCCTGTTCACCGCCTCCAAGGAGGGGGGGGACGGCTCCATCACGGTGTCCGCCGGCGGCCTGTCCAAGACCATCCAAGTCTCCATGAGCAGTGTGCACCAGGACGTGCCGGAGGGGCACTGGGCCTATGACGCGGTGGAGTACTGCTATAACAAGGGGATTGTCAGCGGCATCAGCCCCACCCTCTTCGGCCGGGACCTGCCCATCACCCGGGCGGACTTTATGGTGATGCTCCACGCCGCCATGGGCAAGCCCGCCCCCTCCGGCTCCTGCACCTTTACCGACGTATCCCCCTCCAGCTACTACTATAGCGCCCTGTCCTGGGCCCAGCCCCTGGGGCTGGCCGCCGGCGTGGGGGACGGCCAGTTCGCCCCCGGCGCCAACATCACCCGTGAGCAGGCCTTTACCCTCTTCCGGGCCTTCCTGCCCGTAGCCGGGAAGGAGTGCCCCGACGGGGACCTGTCCGTGCTGGACAAGTTCGCCGACAAGGACCAGATCGCTGGCTACGCCCAGACCGCCGCCGCCACGCTGGTGTCCCAGGGCCTGGTTTCGGGCAGCGGGACGGGCATTTCCCCCAAAAGCACCCTGTCCCGGGCGGAGATGGCGGTGATGCTCCGCCAGGTGCTGGAGTTCACCCCCACCCTTCCGGTGGACCCGGCAGACCCCGTTGACCCGGCAGACCCCGTTGATCCTGTGGACCCCGTTGACCCGGTAGACCCCGTTGACCCGGTAGACCCCGTTGACCCGGTAGACCCCGTTGACCCTGTGGACCCGGACCCCGGCCCCTCTGAGAACCGGGTGATTGCCCTGAACCAGAACCAGCTCACCCTGGCTTCGGGCAGCAGCTCCACCCTCAGTGCCGCCATCCTCCCCGCCGTGGAGGGCGCGCGGATCACCTGGACCAGCAGCGACCCCGACGCGGCGGCGGTGTCCCCCACCGGGCTGGTGACCAACCTGCACGCCGGCTTCTCCGACAAGCCCGTCACCGTCACCGCCAGCTGGAACGGCCTGAGCGCCAGCTGCACCGTCCTCTGCCAGCGGGCCCAGCGGGTGGGCGCGGTCACCGGCGCGGAGACCGGCCTGAACGTCCGCTCCGGCCCGGGCACCAGCTATAATCCCATCGGCGGCCTGCGCAACAACGCCCAGGTGATCGTCCTGGGCCAGCAGGAGGGATGGTATCAGATCCTCTTCCGCAACCCGGACGGACAGGCCGCCATCGGCTATGTGTCCGCCGACTACCTCACCGTTACAGGCTCCTAATGGAATCAAGAGAAGGCCGGCGCTTCCGTATTGGAACGCGCCGGCCTTTTTGCTCTTGCTTCGACCCGTCGAAAAACACACTGTCGCCCTCAAGGCTCCCTCTTTGAGGGAGCTGGCACCGCCGCAGGCGGTGGCTGAGGGAGTAAAACAGCGTTTT
>JAAWNI010000059.1 GCA_022798855.1 Lawsonibacter sp.
GGGGGAAGGTGTGCCGGGCGGGTGCTGATGGAGCTTGCCTTGGAGGCTGGTATTGAGGGGGTGGAATTGCTTTTGTGAATAATGCACAAAAAAGTATTTTAGATTTTTCTGCATTTAACCCTTGACATTTTTCTGATATCGTAAATCGCAGATTGTTGAACAAAATATTTTGTATTTTAGAGCTACGTCGAAGAAATTTTCCGCTTGGTTCAAATGCTGAAAATGGGCTTTTCCGCCAAAGTGGGACAGCTGTCATAGATTCATTTTCGGGATGGGAAACGCGATGGTGCCGCTTACCTCGTCGCCCCACTCCAGCAGAGCGTTGACACCAGTCCGGACCTCGGCCAGGCCCTCCTTCACCTCGCATAGCTCCCCTTCCACGCGATCCAACCGCTGGATAATGGGTGCCAGCTTTTGCTCCAGCTTCTCATCCAATTTCCGGTCCATCATCTCTTCGATTGCCTTCAGCAGCTCCATGTCAACCATATAATTCATTCCCTTCCATCTATTCTATCTACGATCTCAATCAAGCTAACGCTTCAAAGCCGGACTTCTTCTCGTTGCCGGCCCGCTGGGGCTCCTCCACGGGGTTGGCCTTGGTGGTGGTGCGGGTGGTGCCGCCGGAGACGTACACGTCGCCGCACTCCGGGCAGATGTCCGTATGGATGGTCACTGACTGGCTGACCACCTTCCGGTCCTCACGCTGGGCCTTGGCCTGCTCCCGGACCACGTGCTCCTGCTCATGGCCGCGGACGGCGGCGGCCGCCTGCTCGGGGGCCACGTTGGTAGCCGCCTTGAAGGACACCCCCGGGTCGTCGGAGCCGTCCTGATACTTACGGTTCTTGCAGGTCTGGCACTCGGCCTCCTCCATGACCTCCTGGGGCGTCTTGGCGTCCTCCTGTTCAGCCTCTAAGGCGTCCTGCACTTTCGGATCGTCCCCGGCCCCGCCGCCGTTCAGCAGCTTCTCCAGCCCCTTGGACTGGTTCCAGCCCACCAGCTCCCGCTCCAGGCCTTCCACCTCGCCGTCCAGATACTGGATGCGGGCCCGCACCGCCATCTCGGCGGGGTCGGCCCCCTCCCGCATGGTGGGGAACTGGAATTTGCCCTCCTGTTCCTCCGGGACGGCCTGGGCGGACCCCCGGTGGACGGCAGGCACCTGGCCCACCGGCGGCACAGGGGCGGTCTGGGCCCGGGATACCGGGCTTACCGGCTCCATGCTCTGTGGATTAGCGTTTCGATTCTGCCAGGCGTTTCTATTTTGATAGATGGAATAATAACCGCTGGTGCTGCCATAACTGCCGATCGCTCCGATGCCAGCCATTGCGGCCACCCCTTTCCTGATATTATTACAGGGTAATTATACTACACGCCCCGCCCCAGCGCAAGGAAAAATTTCACTCGTTCCATCGGATAAAAGCGCTGTCAGATTATGGTTTCGGCAGTTTCCACAAAGGTGGGTCAAAACGTGCTGGCCTGGAGAAAGCGCCTGGGGCCGACAGGAGGAAAACACCCCGGCCAAGAGCCGTCCGCGCTCCGGGCCAGGGTGTTTTTATCTGCGGCAAGCCTATTGTTCAGGCGGGGTAGCGGGTGCGGACATAGAAATTCTGCTCCTCCAGCTCCTGGCGGGTGATCTCCCGGTCCCAGTGGACCTGTCCGTTAAAATTCCCCTCTGTGACGATGACGCTGTCCGCCCGCTTCTCCAGCACGACCACCGTGTGGGTGTCGTTTTGCGTCCGGAGGATGTCGCCCGCCCGGATGATGTCAAAATTGGAGTGCCGGGCGGTGGGGGGCAGCTCCCCAAAGACCGTGTCGCTGAGGAGGAAGGCGTAGGCGGCGCAGCCGTAGCCCTTGATGTACATGGGGTAGGAGGTATACTCATTGCTCTCGTTGGTCCAGGGCATTCCCTCGGGGTAGCTGCCTCTCAGGCCGTTTATGATCTCCCGGACGTTGTCCTCGGTAATCTCCTTCCCGTTGGCCAGGCGCGCGCCCGACGGCTCCGGCCGGCCGGCCCCCTCCGCCACAACGTCGTAGAGGGCGCACAGGACGGTGGCCGCCTGCCCCCGGTCCATGGGGGAGGCGGGCGCGAAGCCGCCTCCGGTGCCGGTGAGCAGCTTCAGGGAGTAGCAGGTGAGCACGGCGTCCAGATTTCGGGCGTCCAGGCTGTCCAGGTCGGAGATTTCCTCCCTGGCCCAGGCCTTGTCCTTCTCGCTGGGCAGCTGTTTTTCCTCCGCCTGGAGATAATTATACATCATCTGGGCCATCTCCTGGCGGGGCACAGGCCGGCCGCCCTGGCCCTCCCAGGCCCCCTCCGCCGCCATCGCGGTGCTGTCCCAAAGGCCGTGGGCCCCGGCCACTTCACAGTAGGGCAGCCACCACTCCCCGTCGTTCCCGGAAATGGCCCGGTCCGCCTCCTCCCGGTAGCGGATGCCGCACAGCATCACGGCGAATTCCCGGTAGCTCACCTGGCTGTCGGGGGCGAACCGGCCGCCCCCCACGCCGCTGACCAGCCCCAGGGAAGCGGCGCGCTCAATATAGGGGGCGGCCCAGCCCTCCACATCGGTGAAGGGCTCCGCGGCAAAGGCGGGAAGGCACAGGCCCAGGCACAGCGCCAGGGCGAGGAGGGCGGAACACAGTTTTTTCATACACTCGTTTCCTTTCTCACGTTGTCTGATGGAGCGCGGCCCCGCCTTGAGGAGGGCGGAGCCGTGCGTCTATTGCTTTCTATGAATCAGCGCGGCGTTGAGGGTGTTTTCCATCAGCACCGCCCGGGTGACAGGCCCCACGCCGCCGGGGACGGGGGTGATGTAAGATGCCTTCTCCGCGATGGGGCTGTAGTCCACGTCGCCGCACAGCCTGCCGCCCTCGTCCCGGTTTACCGCCACGTCGATGACCACCGCCCCTTCCTTCACCATATCGGCGGTGATGAGCCCGGGGTGTCCGGCGGCGGAGATGAGGATGTCCGCCCGGCGGCACTCGGCGGCCAGGTCGGGGGTCTTGGTGTGGCAGACGGTGACGGTGCAGTCCCTCCGCAGCAGCAGCATGGCCTGGGGCTTGCCCACGATGTTGGACCGGCCCACCATGGTGCAGTTCTTATAGGCGGGGTCGATGCCGTACTCCGCCAGCAGCCGCATCACCCCCGCCGGGGTGCAGGGCCAGAAGCAGTCCACCCCCAGGGTCAGGTCCCCCACGTTGGAGGGGTGGACGCAGTCCACATCCTTGTCCGGCCGGATGGCCATCTGCACCGCCCGGTCGTCCAGGTGCCCGGGGAGGGGGAACTGGATGAGTATGCCGTCGATCCCCTCCCGCTCGTTCAAAAAGTGGATGACGTCCAGCAGCTCCTTCTGGGGCACGTCCTCGGGCAGACGGTATGTCTCGTAGTAGATGCCGCACTGCTGGCAGTCCTTCCGCTTGCCCGCCTCGTAGACCTGGGCGGCGGGGTTCTCCCCCACCAGGATCATGGCCATGCCCGGCCTGCGCTCCATCTGCTCCACCTGGAGCCTTACCTGCTCCTTGATCTTGGCCGCCAGGGCCTTTCCGTCCATGACAATGGCCGCCATCTGTCACTCCCCCTTATCTGTCTCTTCCCCGGCGGGCTGGGCGGCCAGCCGGTCCACAAACAACTCCTGTTTTACGCCCCGGGTCCGCCACAGCATCCATGCCAGCGCCCCGCCGGCGATGACGCAGGTGGCCGCGGCCAGCAGCTGGGACACCCGGATGGGCGCGCCGAAGAGCTCCCAGCCGAAGAGGTACAGGCTGTCAGTGCGCAGGCCCTCGATCCAGGCCCGGCCCAGGCCGTACCAGAAGAAGTAGAACAGGAAGCACTCCCCGTCAAATTTCCGCTTCTTCCCAATCAGATACACCATAATAAGGCCGGCAAAGTTCCAGGCCGACTCATAGAAAAAGGTGGGGTGCACCCCCAGCGCCCCGCTGAGGATGGACTCATACCCCGCCTGGTCCACATAGCCCTTCTGAAGCATCTCGGCGGCGATGGACGGCCCGCACATCCGCCAGGGCAGGGCGGTGGCCCCGCCGTAGGCTTCCGCGTTCATGAAGTTGCCCCACCGGCCGATGAGCTGGCCGATGAACAGGCCGTGGACCCCCAGGTCGGCGTAGGCCAGAAAGCTGAGCTTCTTTTTCCGGCAGAAGAGCCACAGCACGATGGCGGAGGAGATGATGGCCCCGTAGATAGCCAGCCCCCCGTCGCTGTAGTTGAAGATAGCCCCCCAGTTCAGGGAGCCATCCACCCGGCGGTAGATGTCCAGGTTGAACACCACATAATACACCCGGATGGCCACCAGGGCGGCGGGGACGGCGAAGAGCATCATGTCGATGATGTTGTCCTCAGAGATGCCGAACCGCCTGCCCCAGCGGGAGCAGAGATACACCGCCAGGATCAGCCCGCCGGTGATGATGACCCCGTACCAGTAGACGGGCCGGTCCAGGACCGGGATGGTAAAGGCCACCCGGTCCAGGGTAAACTCCAGCCCCAGGCCGGGGAAGGAAACCGTGTTGATCATGTCTCCTCCTTGGCCCGGACCACCGACAGGGCGGCGCGCTCCTCAGTGACCCAGTTGGAAATGAGCTCCTCGGCCTCCTCCTTGGTAATGGAAGCGAAAATCTCCGCGAAGCGCAGGAAATCGTAGCCCGCGAAGAAGGCCTGGGCCTGGCCCACGCACAGGTTCTCAAAGGAGTTCAGCCCCCGGACCCGGTTGCCGTACACCCCTTTCTTCACCCGCTCCCAGAGGGCGGAGTCGACCCCCTCCCGGCCGATGCGGGCGGCCTCCTCCGCCACCGCCATGCGGACGGCTTCCGGGTCCTTGGACTCCCCGTCCGCCGCCAGGAAGGCGCAGCCGAAGCTGCTCTCATAGCTGTAGCCGAACTCCTGGTTGATCAGGCCCTCCCGGTACAGCTTGGCGTACAGGGGGCTGGAATTGCCCAGCAGCACCTCCAGGGCCAGCCCGCCCACCAGCTCCTGGCGCAGACGGTCCCCGCCGTTGGCCGGGGCGTCCCCCTTCCAGCCCATCTGGAAGATGGGGGCGGACACCTCCATCCGCTCCTCAATGAGGGGCTGGGCCGCCTGGGGCTTCTCCTTCTCGCCATAATCCTTGGCGGCGATGGGCCCGGCCTGCTTGGGGAGGATTTCCTGGGCAATTTTGCAGATGCGCTCCGGGTCCACCGGCCCCGCCACGCACAGCACCATGTTGGCCGGGTCGTAGAAGGCCTTGTGGCAGGCGTAGAGGGTTTCCGGGGTGATCTCCGCAATGGACTCCACGCTGCCCGCCACGCTCACCCGGATGGGGTGGTGCTGGAACAGGGCCTTCATCAGGTTCATATAGCACTTCCAGTGGGGGTCGTCCTCAATCATACCGATCTCCTGGCCGATGATCCCCCGCTCTTTGTCCACGCTCTCCTGGGTGAACCAGGGGACGGAGACGAAGGACAGGAGGATGCGCAGGTTCTCCTCAAACTTCTCGGTGGAGTCGAAGTAGTAGCCGGTGATGTCGTTGCTGGTGAAGGCGTTGGGGCTGGCCCCGTTGGCGGCCAGCTCCTGGAGGGCGTTGCCCTCCTGGGTGTCGAACATCTTGTGCTCCAGATAGTGGGCCACCCCGGCGGGGGTGTTGTGCCACGCCCCGTTCAGGCAGAAGCGCATGTCCATGCCCCCGTAGTTGGCGGCGAAAAAGGCGTAGCCCTTCTGAAACTCGGGCTTGGGGAAGACAAACACGTTCAGCCCGTTTTCCAGCTTCTCGTGGTACATGGATTCCCCCACCATGGCAAATTTCTGCTTTTCCATCCCTCAGCCCTCCTTCCCTTTCAGGAAATATACGGTGTCCAGCTCCAGCTTTTGGGCGGCGGCGGCCACCTGCTCCCGGGTGACCCCCTCCAGCCGGGCGGCGAACTCCTCCGGGGGCTCCTCCAGCCCCGCGGCCGCCTGGCCCAGCCAGTACTCCTCCTGCCGGCCCTGGTCGTCCAGGGTGGACCGGCACGCCCCGATGAGGGTGCGGCGGGAGCCCTCCAGCTCCCAGTCCTCGACCTCCCCCCGCTTGACGGCCTCCAGCTGGGCCAGTATCTCGTCCTTGGCCGTCTGGTACTTGTCGAACTCGATGCCCGAGGACACCAGCACCAGCCCCTTCATCTTCTCCAGGGTGGCGCTGGCGTAGTAGCACAGGGACAGCTTCTCCCGCACGTTCATAAACAGCTTGGACAGCGTGGTCCCACCGAAGACGGCGGCGGCCAGGTAGAGGGCGGGGTAGTCCTCCTCCCAGCAGCTCTGGCCCCCGGTGCGGAAGCCCAGGGCCAGCTTGCCCTGGCTGACGTCCATGGACTCCTCCACCACGATGGGCTCCGGCCCGGCGGACACCCGCACGTCGCAGACGGGGTCCACCCGGCCCTCGTTCACCGGAAGGGCCGCCAGGGCGCTTTTCAGCGCTTCCGCCACCCGGTCGGGGTGGGCGGAGCCGCAGTAGTATACCTCCACCTGGGCTTCCCGCAGCAAGGCCTGATACCGCTCCCAAAGGCTTTCCGGAGTGATGGCGGCCACGCCCTCCTCGTCCCCCAGCTTGTCCACGCCGAAGGCTTCGTACCGGCACATCTCCTGGGCCAGCCGCTGGACGGCGTAGGTCCGCTTGTCGTTGATTTGGGCCCGGATGCGGTCGATGAGGTTGGCCTTCTCCCCGGCGGTGTAGTCGGGGCAGAAATGGCCGCCCTGGGTGTAGGGCTTGAGGAGCAGCTCCCCCAGCAGGCCGGCGGCGGGCTCCAAAATCTTCTCACCCTTCAGGGCGTAAGCGTCGTCCAGAAAGCTGGCCGCGAAGCCCACGCACTGTGTCTCCCCCCGCTTCCGGACGGCGGGTTCCACCGCTCCGCCGTACAGCTCGTCCAGGGCGGCGGACAGGGACTCCATGTCCGGATGGACCGCCGTGCCCCGGCGCAGCACCTCGGGGATCAGGGCGTTGGCCCCGGCGGTCCTCCGGTCCAGAGGGGCCAGAAGGGTGGCGGACAGGTAAGAGCTCTTGAATTTACTGGTATGCACCGCGCGCAGCCATACCCCGGGGAACAGCTCCCGGCGAGTCACTTGTGACATATCTTCGGTTCCTTTCTTTGGAGAAATTTTTCCGTACAGCTGGATTATCATACCACGTTTGAGGGGGGAAAGTAAAGAGGGAATCTGCGTCTCTGGCCGGCGGGCCGAGTCGTCCCGCCCTACACGCCTTTTGCAGGGGGCGGCGGCTCGACACCCCGTTTCCGGCCCTCCGGTAGGGGCGGCTATCAGCCGCCCGCCTTCCGGCCGCCGGAACACACGGGCGGATAATATCCGCCCCTACATAAAAATCCGCAAATGGGACGCTTCCTTTTGAGGCCCCCTCTCTTACAAAGCTCCCCCCGTCACGGCTCCGCCGTGCCACCCCCCCTCTAAGAGGGGGGCTTTTTAGATCGTGACCTCCAGCCTGTGCTCCCCTGTTAGTTCGCTCAGAAGGACGCCGGTTTTTACTTCCCTGCCGTCCAGGGCGGCGGAGTAGGAACCGGTCCGCTTCACCGAGATGTCCAGCGTCCCCTTTGGCAGCTTCCACTTGGCTTCATACCCCGGCCAGTCCGGGGGGAGGTTGGGCTCCACGGCGAGACGGCCCTCGCTGATTTTCAGCCCCAGCAGCTCCTGGACGGCCACCTGCCAGTACCACCCGGCGGCGCCGGTGTACCAGCTCCACCCCGCCCGGCCTACCCGGCCGGGGGCGTAGGACACATCGGCGGCGATGACATAGGGCTCCGCCCGGTAGACCGCCGTGGGGTGCTCCTCCGGCAGGAGGGCCTTCAAAATGGCCCAGCCCTCCGCCGGGCGGTCCAGCCGGAAGCAGGCCATAGCCAGCCACACCGAAGCGTGGGTGTACTGCCCACCGTTCTCCCGCACGCCGGCGGGATATCCCTTGATATAGCCGGGGTCCTTGTCCCCCTGGCCGTCAAAGGGCGGGTCGAAAAGGCGGACCACCCCGGCTTCCCGGTCGAAGAGCCGGTCCAGGGCGGCGGAGACGGCTTCACCCCCCCGCTTCCGGTCCGTCCCCCCGGGGAAGAGGGCGAAGGACTGGGCGATGGAGTCGATCTGGCACTGGCCGCTCTCAGAGGACCCCAGGGGCGCCCCGTCCGCATAGTACCCCCGGCGGTACCACTGGCCATCCCAGGCGTTCTGGGCCGCCTGGATGAGGGCCCCGGCCTGGCGCAGCAGGTCGTCTGCCCTGGACTCCTCGTCCATCCGGCGGCACAGGACGGCGAAGTCCTGGAGCACCGCCGCCAGGAACCATGTGAGCCACACCGACTCGCCCTCCACCTTGTCCATGCCGTCGTTCCAGTCGCCGCTCCCCATTCTGGCCAGGCCGTGGGGGCCGGTTCCCCGGTCCAGGGCGCACAGGATGGCGGCCAGGCCGTGGCGGTAAAGGCTGTCCCGCTTTCCCCCCGCCTTCGGGACCTCATACCGGTCCTTCTCCCCCGGCTCCAGGGGCCTGGCGGAGAGGTAGGGGGCCTCCTCCTCCAGAATGGACCAGTCCCCGGTGGCGGCGCAGTACCGGCACAGCACCCAGGGCAGCCACAGCAGGTCGTCGGAGATGCGGGTGCGCACCCCGGCCCCCTGGGGCGGGTGCCACCAGTGCTGGACGTCCCCCTCCTCGAACTGGCGGGAAGCCGCCAACAGCAGCTGTTCCCGGGTCCGCTCCGGCCAGAGGTACGCCAGGGCGGCGGCATCCTGGAGCTGGTCCCGGAAGCCGAAGGCCCCGCCGTTCTGATACTGGCTGGTGCGGGCCATCAGGCGGCAGGCGGTCACCTGGTAGAGGCACCAGCCCCCCAGATACCGGTCCAGGGCTCCGTCCGGAGTCTTCACCGTGAGGGCGGACGCCTTTTCCCGCCACCAGAGGACCGTCTTTTCCTCCTCCTGGGCGAAATCCTCCCGGAAGAAGCGGGAGCGGGCCCGGCCCTCCTTCTCCTTGGTCACCAGCGACACAGGCCGGCCGTCGGGCAGCGCCGCGGAGATGGGCTCCTCCTCTCCCAGGCGGTAGGAGATTCGGCCGGCCCCCCCGGTGAGGGTGAAGCGGAGGATCCGCCTGTTCTCCTCCAGAGGGACGAACCCCTCCGCCACCAGCAGGGGCGGACATTGCCCGCCCGTTTTTGTGGCCTCCCCCAGCTTCTTCTCCCACCGGGCGAAGCCGGGGCCGTAGGTGACGGCGCAGGGCAGGCCGTCCCCGGCGGCGAAGACGGAGAAGTCCTGTCCGTTCAGGCTGACCAGGATGTCCTCCAGCCCGCCCACAGCCAGGGGGTCGTTGGCCCAGGGGGTGAGCTTCCCCTCCCGGGAGTTGCCCCCGGACCAGAGGAAGCCCGCCCCCGTCTCGTCGGTGAGCCAGCCAAATTCCGGGTTGCACAACACCTGGCTCCACCCCACCGGCGGGAGCTCCTCCCCACAGCGGATGGTGGCGGTATCCCCCTCCATCTCCCAGGGGGCGGGGCCGGGGGACAGCCGCACCGGGGGCGGGGGGGCGATGGATTCAGACGGCCCGTCCGGGCGGCCGGGTTCCACGGGCAGCGCCGCTTTCGCCCAGGCCAGCACCGCCGGGGCGGCGTCCGGATTGGCCAGGTGGATGCCGCCCCTGGCCCCCAGGGCCGACTCCGCCCCCAGCTTTTTCAGCTCCTCCGCCAGGGCGGAGCGGAGGGGCCGGCGGTAGTCGCCCCCCTCCTCCAGCAGGAGGACCAGGTCGAAGGGACAGCCCGCCCGGCTGAGGAACTGGTGCCACCGGCACCACAGGGCGGCCCGCTCCACGTCCTCCGGCCCGGACAGCGCCCCGGCGGCGATGGGCAGGTCCCCGGAGATGCCATAGGGCCACAGGGCGGACTGGGGCGGGCGGTCCGTCTTTTCCCCAACACTGGACAGCTGGGCCAGCAGGGAGAAGGCGGCCAGGGACTCCCCCTCGCTGAGGGCCAGCTTCTGGGCGATGGGGGCCAGCGAAGCCGCGCCCCCCTCCCTGCCTTCCGCCAGCCTGCGGCTCCCCGCCTGGGCGGCGGCGGGGCTGTCCGCCACCACCAGGGCCAGGGAAAAGCGCCCCTTTTCCCCCTCTTTTAAAGAAACCGGAATGCGGACCAGAAGGCAGGGGTCGGAGCCTGCCGCGTTTTGCAGGGGCCCCGGCCTTCGATTCGGCAGGGCCCGCAGCCCGCCACGGCCCAGGGCGGCGGCCCGGTCCAGGCTGGCGGACGCCCCCTCCCCGGTCCAGGCGGCGGAGAGGTACAGCCCCTCCCCGCCCCCCCGGGGCCGGCGGTGGAACAGGGCCCCATTCCCCTCCAGGGAGCACTCCAGGAACAGCCGGGAGAAGGCGGGGTGGGCGTCAAAGTCCCGCTGTGGGCACAGGACGGGCTCCAGATAGAACAGCAGCTCCCCCTCCAGCTTCTTTTTTCCGCTCCAGGCCAGCTCCACCCGGCGCAGCTCCCCATTCTCCCGCCGGGGGACGGTCAGGGCGATCCGGGCGGACAGGCCGTCCTTCTCCGCGTACCAGCTGGCCCCCGACGCGTCAAAGGCCCAGCGGTAGGCCGGCCCGCTCTGGTACAAGGGGGCGGGGGTCAGGCCCACCAGCCCGCCGGGGCCATTGAAGAAGACCGACACCCCGGCGGGGGCGTAGTACTCCCCGGGCCGGGCCAGGGTGACGGCGTCCTCCCCCGCCCTGGACATGGCCAGGCCGTTGTCACAGGCCAGCAGGCTGTAGCTGCCGTTGGACAGCGGGTGGCACTGGGGGCGCTTCCGGCCGAACCCCTCCCCCTCCCGGACCAGGGCGGGGCCGGCTGCGGGGCGGAATTTGGCGGGGAAGTCCCGCTCCTCCTGCCTCATGATGGGGGCCCCCACCGGCACCCGCTCCTGGAGCAGCTCCCGGTAGGCCGACATGTCGCAGTCCTTCATAAAGCGCTTTTGCATCACGTTGTCCCGCAGGGTGTTGTCGATGGCGGTCAGGCTCATCCCCAGGTGGTGGGACATATAGGAGCGGACCACCTCCCGGTCCTCGCCCCCGGCAAGGCGGGCGGGGGTGTAGTCCACCGCCTCGTACAGGCCGTAGCGGCCCTCCAGCCCCATGTCCCGCAGGCGGCGCAGGTTGCGCAGGGCGCTGCGGGGGGCCAGCAG
>JAAWNI010000060.1 GCA_022798855.1 Lawsonibacter sp.
CTCGCAAGGCAAAAAATCGCGGGAATCCTTTGTGGATTTCAAGATTTTTTAACGCCGCAGGGCGGCAAAAGTACCGTTCAGACGGTCGTTTGAGATTGTGAATACAGGTTCTAAGAATCACCGGGCCCCCGTCTGGAATTGGACGGGGCCCGGTGGATACGAAAGAGCGGAAGCTATTATCAGGCCTTTTATTTGCCTTTCTTCTTGTAAGCCACCCGATACACGCCCAGGGACAGCAGAATGACCACGACCATCAGAATGGACTGAATCGAGGAGTAGACGGAACCGAGCGCAACGGCGAACACGATTGCCAGCGCCACGGGAAGCGCGGCCACCTTTATATTTTTCAGCACAACCGGGATCACCATCGGGCCCACCAAAGCGGGGAACATATTGTCAAAGGCGGGGGCGACCACCGGATTTGTGAGCAGCGGGGTCATCAAGGGGGCCAGGAACAGCATCCCGCAGAACACGATGAGGGTGGTGACAAAGGAGGAGGCGGCCACCGCGATGATGGACACGACTCTGCCCTTCTCGCTGCCCTCCTCACACTCCATGATGTTCATGGCGTTGAGGGCGGCGGGCAGCTTCATGTTCTGGATATTGCCGGTGGAGGAGGCCAGGTAGACGGCGCCAGGGCCGATGATGGGGGACATGGACAGCTTCTCACACACGCCGGTGATCGCGAAAATGAGCATGATGGGCGCGGCGGCCTTGAAGGTGAGCGCCAGATCCACCTTCAGGTGGAACACCGTACAGACGGCGGCTGGAACCAGAAGGAAAAACACCCAGACGATCACTGTGCTCAGGCGGCCCATGCGGTGGATTTTGGCGTCAAAGGGGGATAAGGTATTAGACATCGGTTGTTTCATCACAGTTTCCTCCCGTTTACAGAATGGCGGTGATCAGGCAGGCCGCGGCCATGCCGGCGATCATGCTCAGTGAAAAGGCGAATTCTTTCAGGACCGGGGCCCGTTTACCCACCGCGTTCAGCCCGATCATTACCAGTGCGGATACCACAATGGCGGCCATGGACGGGATGTTTGTTACATCCGCGAGGTAGGGGGCGGACAGGGTCGCCATCATGCCCAGGAACATGATATTGGGGATTACCTTGCCAAAGCTGTTAGGATTTGTGGTGACTGACTGCATTTTGGAGTCAAACCTGCGCAGCAGCAGGGCGGACAGGCTGGACAAGAACACCCCCAGCGTCACCACCCACAGCAAGGACCCGAATACGTCGGGGGAGAAGTCGGCGCTGCCCAGGCTGTCGAAGCCGAAAGAGGTCACCGCCATATTCGCGGCCAGAGTCTCATAAGTGGCGGAGCCAATCACAGACAGGCGCAGCCAGGGGAAAAATTTCCCCAGGGCCGGCAGGAGGATCATGTAGCTGATGATGATGGGCAGGGAGGGGACAATGGAGAACACCGCGCTGCTTTTGACTACCTTCACCAGGTCGGCTTTGCTCAGCCCCATCTCCAGGGCCTGCTTCCAGGCCACCCGGAAAAAGACCGCCGCCTGCACCAATACCACTAAGATCGCCAAGCCACAGAAAATTGCCATGGCCGGGCTGTTGGCTACATGGGAATAAAGCTTATCCATTCTTTCTTACCTCCTGCCGCGTCAAAAACTACCGGCTTTTACATCCGTGGGGATCAGGGTCTGATACTCGGCTCCACCCTTGGCCCGCTCCATATCGGCCCGGGCGCTGTCCACAAGCTGGGGCTGTTCCATCAGATCCAGGGCGGTCCGGGCCAGCACCATAGCCGCCCCGGCCATGCCCCGGTGGGCGATGGCGGACTTTCCCTGGGCCACCGCCAGCCAGCTGTGGGCCGGGGTGCCCAGGGCAAAGCAGGCGGAGCCAAACCACGCGGTAGGCACGTTCCAGCTCACATCCCCCACGTCGGTGGAGCCGGTTTTCAGCGGCATGGGCGGGACGCAGACGTCGGCCATGGCCCCCTGGAACAGCTCCTGGCCCTTTTCTCCCAGCAGCTTCACCGCCATGGCCTGGTAGGTCTTCCAGTCCCCCGGATCACCAACCTCGTGGAACCTTTGGGCATAGGCCAGTTCCTCCTCCGTGTAGGAGAGGGGGAAGACCTCCTGCATGTGCCTGTAGACCAGGCCGTCCAGGGTCTTGTTCTGGAGCACGTCGGCGTAGGAGCTGACCACCTGGATATCCACCTGCGTCTCGGTCATCAGGGCCGCCCCCCGGGCGATGTTGTGGACCCGCTGGGCCAGCTCATAGACCTGGCCGGTGCGGGGGGCCCGGACGGAGTAGAGCACCTGGGCGTGGGCCTGGACCACATTGGGGGCGTCCCCGCCGGTATCGGTGACGGCATAGTGGACCCGGGCCTCCGGGAGCATATGCTCCCGCATATAGTTGACCCCCACATTCATCAGCTCCACCGCGTCCAGAGCCGACCGGCCCAGGTGGGGGGCTGCGGCGGCGTGGGCGGATTTCCCGGTAAAATTGTAAATAATCCGGGCGTTGGCCAGGGAGGAGACAGAGGCGAAGGTGGCCGAGTAGGGATGCCAGGCCAGGCACACATCGCAGTCCTCAAAGCAGCCCTCCCGGACCATGAAGGCCTTGCCCGCGCCCCCCTCCTCGGCGGGGCAGCCGTAGTAGATGACGGTGCCCTGGCAGGGGTGCTCCAGCAGGTAGTCCTTCACCGCCACCGCGGCCTGCATGCAGCCCGCCCCCAGCAGGTGGTGGCCGCAGCCGTGGCCGGGCGCCCCCGGATTTTCCGGCTCAGGGCGTGTGAGGTCCGCCTTTTGGGACAGCTGGGGCAGGGCGTCAAACTCCCCCAGCAGGCCGACCACCGGCCGGCCGCTCCCCGCTTTCGCCCGGAAGGCGGTGGGGATGCCCCCCAGGTCCTCCTCGATCTCAAAGCCCTCCCGGCGCAGCAGGTCCTTTTGCAGCTGGGCGGACTGAAATTCCTGGTAGCGCATCTCCGCGAATCCCCAGATTTGGTCCGCGGCCTGCTCAAACTGTTCCTTTTTGCCCTGGATCAGGGCCTCCAGCAGCTCATAGTTCATCTTTGCTTCCTCCTTATTCCTCAATGATATCCCCGGGCTCCCGGGGCATTAAAATTTTCCTCCACACAGTCCGCTCCAGCCTGGGCAGGTCCCGCCGCTCCTCCGGCGTCAGGCCGCATCCTTCCGGGTCGTCCAGCACCTGGCGGAAGGGAAGCAGGCGGCAGTCGTACCGGTCTTCTTCCAACTCCCGGCAGCGGATGTACACCGGCTTCACCCGCAGCTTATCCAGACAGACCTGGGCGGCTCCCGACTCGCCCCTCCCCTTGACCAGGTCGAAGCGCACCACGTAGGTCAGCTTGGAGTTGCGGGTCAGGGGGTGGTAGCTGACAAAATCCCCCAGGGAATAGATGATCAGGTGCTCCCGGCCATTTGCGTCCGCATAGCGCTCCATGGGCTGGCTCACATGGGGGTGGGACCCCAGAACCACATCCACACCCATTTCCGTCAGCCTGTGGCCGGCCTGGATGATGTTCTGGTGGGGGTACATCTCAAACTCCCAGCCCCAGTGGACGCTGGCGATGATGGCGTCCGCGCCCCGCTCCTTGGCCAGGCGCACATGGCGCTCAACAAGGGAGAGGTCCGGGTGTTCATCGTTGAAGCGCACCTCGTTGATGAGGTGCTTTTTTTCGTACTCGTTGCCGTTCATGTCACAGGTGTAGGACAGAAGCGCGATTTTAATTCCATCCCGCTCCACAATCAGCACATCCTCCTGCTCCTCTGGGGAGCGGTTTGTGCCGGAATGGAGCGCCCCCCGGCGCTCCAGGCAGTCCAGGGTGTCCAGCAGCCCCTGCTCCCCATAGTCATAACAGTGGTTGTTGGCGGTGGAGAAGTAGTCGATGCCCTGTCCCGCCGCCTGGAAGCGGTCCATCATCTGTTCTGGGATATTCATTTTGGGCGGATACCCGATCACCTGGTTCCGCCCGGCCGGGGCGGAGGGGCAGATGGCGGACTCCAGGTTGGCGCAGGTAAACACACCCTCAAAGTAAAAGCCCCGGATGCCGTCAAACAGGAATTCGGTATCCTCATAGGTAAAGCAGTCCACCGCCATCAGGTCGCCTGCGGCGGATATGGTGGTCCGCCCCGCCTCCTGGAACCCCTGGGGCAGGCGGAAGCTCAGGTCCTGCTGGGCAAAATAACCCTCGATGCCCGACCCCTTCTCCGCCCGCTCCAGCTGGCGGACCCAGCAGCGGTAGGCCCATTTCAGCTTTTCCAGCTTGTCGGTGGCCACCTGATACCGCCCCTTCACCGGCTGGGGATAGCGGAACTGATTCCACATCACCACGCTGGCCGCTTTAGCCAAGAGGATGGCTTTCTTGGATGTCTTATACTTCATAGCGTCCCCTCTCTCTTCCTTGTATCTAACACTATATCGAAATCCTCCCCAGCCAGCCAGTCTGATCCAGACCAAATTTCGACCGATTCTCAACATGTTTCAAGCAAAAAGAGCGAGGAATCAAGAATCGCACTTCGTTTCTTGATTCCTCGCTCTTTTGAGCTATTGATCGATCCGTTTGATCGACCAGAGCGCCGCTCCGTTCAGGGAGAGCGTCTGGACCAGCTCCAATTCCCCTTCCACGGTTCTGTAATCCAGGACCACATCAGGATTGCTGGCCCGGCTCAGGTGGTCCAGAATATCCTGGTCCAGCTGGACCGCCATGTCGATTTTCACCCAGCTGCTGTAGGTACTTCCATGGTCCTTGTCCAGGTACAGCCGCTTCACCCGGTAGGTCCCGGGGGACAGCCCCCGGAGGCTCAGGCAGACCCGCCGGCTGTACCGGTCCTCCTGGAAGTCCTCCAGGGAGAAAAAGGGGTCGATATAGCAGGGATGCCACATCAGGACCTGGTACTCCCCCTCCTGGGACTGGGTGGCCAGGACCCCCGGCTCCTCCCATACCACCATGCCCCCCAGGCTCCTCAGCCACTGGGCGGCAAAAAACAGCGGGCGCTTGATGTCCTGATAGAGGTACAGGCTGAGGGGGTAGGTCAAATGCTCCATTTTTTCCGGCTCCGTCTGGCTCAGATTCAGGCGGATTCCATAGCCGGCCACATCCCGCCGGAGCATGAGCAGGGTATCCAGGATCAGGGCGGTCCGGTGGAACTTGCCCGACTCCACCAGCGACCGGCCGGTCAGGGTGTTCCACCCGATCAGATAGATGGGCGCCATGCAGCCGTGTTCCTCCATCCAGCCCCGGACCCGGTTCATCTGGTTTTGGTGGTACCGCTTTTGGAACCGCTCATAGGAGAAGGCGTCCCCCGCCGGGGGAGTATCATTGGGGTCGGAGCTCATAACGATAAAATCGGTGAACTGCGGCCGCCCCTTCTCCTCCCCGGCGGCCCGCGTCCATTGGGGAGGCCGCTCCAGATCCACGCACAGCCCGACTTTCCCGCCGGGCAGGCGCCCCCTCAGCAGTCCTGCCGCCTGGGCCAGGCCCTCCCCGGCCCCCGACGGCCCTCCATCCAGAGCGTAGAGCCAGCCCTCCAGCTCCCGCCGGCCAAACTGCCCCGCCAGCACCTCCAGCATATGCTCCAGGTTATCCCCTTCCGCCTCAAGATTTACAACGACCATGGGCGTCAGCTCCATCCCCACCAGCTCCGCCAGCAGCTCCATATCATCATAGCGCTGGAGCAGGCCCTTCTGGCGCTTCCGAAACAGTCCGGATATCAGAACATGGGTAAATCCAATGCGCCGCCGCGCCTCCCGAATCTGGCGGCGCGCGCTTTCCCGCAGGGCGGAGTCCAGCTCCCCCACGTCCAACACGAGGGGGGGCAGGCCCAAGGGGGCCGGCCGGCCCGGCAGGTCCACCTGGAGCCGCGCGCCGGCCCCCTGGGGCTGATGCTGATAGCGCTCCACAAACCTGGCCAGCAGCTCCAGCGAATCCTCCGCGCCGGCTTCCAGCCAAAAGGTTTTGGCCGGTTCCGGCCGGGGGGCCGCCTGCCGGCGGTACTGGGCCGGGGAGCAGTCAAAGCTGCGGCGGAAATACTGGTTAAAGGACTTAACACTGGAAAAGCCGTTATTAAGCGCCAAACGGGTAATGGAGTCCCGCGTATAAAGCAGCTCCCGCCGCGCACTTTCCAGCCGGAGGGCGGTAAGATATTCCACAAAGGTCATATTTAGCTCCTTGCGGAACAGGCGGGCCAAATGGGCGTCCGACAGGTAAAACCCCGCCGATACGGATTCCAGGGTCATGGGTTCCCGAAAATTGCGGTTCATGTACTCCAGTACAGGCTTGAGCCGCCCGCTTGCTTCGGCCAGGGAGGGCCGCCGGGCGTCAGAGCGGAAATGGAGGGACAGGGTATGAAGCAGCTGCATCAGCTCCGCTTGCACCAGCAGCGCATAGCCCTCCTCCCGCTGATAGCGGAGCATAGCCGCGCGGACCACCCGCTGGCGGACCACATCGAACAGCGGCTGCGTCGCCGGATTGGACACCGTGGAGCAGCAGTAGTACCTGCCATGGGCATACTCCGGACAGACAAACTCCAGCCACGGCTGGTCCATGGACACCCACAAAAACACATTGGGGCCGGTGCTGTCCAGGATATAAACATCATTGTGGTTGATGACCGCGTAATGGCTCTGTGTCAAACTGCGGTTCTGCCCCGGGGTCTTTAACGCCACCTCGCCCCGCAGCACCAGTATGATGCTCAGGCCGCTGTTCATCTGGCTGCCGGAGCGCTCCACACTTCCCAGCGCGATTCGAATGGATTCCTCCAAGCCGCTCCCCTCCCACATTGTTCAGCCAGGATATAACGGGCTTCCCGTATTCCCGGCGGCAAATTTTGAACGCCCCGCCCATCCGGCATTTTCAATTATGAATACCGGTTCTCACCCCTCATAATCCGCCGGAAAGGGAATCTCAGAGAGGCACCCGTAATACTTTTTCAGGCACTGAATGAACCGCTTGCAGATGGGGGACAGCTCCCGGTTTTTCAGGTAGATGTAGCAGAAGAAATTGCCGCTTTCGGGCCGGTCCCCGATCAGATCCTCTGGAATTGGGAAGGTGGCCAATCCCATATTGTCCTCCTGGCCCCGCACGTCCAGAAGCCCGAAGCTGAGATAGTCGGTGCGCAGCAGGACATCGTGGAGGGCGGCCCTGCTGGTGACATACACCACCTGCTGGACCCGGTCCCAGTCCAGCAGCTCCGCCGTTTCGCTAAGGTGTGTATCCCCGACCAGGTTGTAGTTGCTCCAGGACTGGGACTCATACAGCACAAAGTTATACCGGTAAATATCCGCCCCCTGGACCGGCTGCCCCAGGCTTAGTAGGGGGTGGCCGCTGCGGGCCAGCAGATAGCCCCTGGAGCTGCACAGCCTGCGGCAGGCAATGCGCTTGATCTCCAAAATACGCGCCACGTCCTTCCAGTTCCCGCGGTCCAGCAGCAGGACGCCGACGTCCGCCGCGTTGGTGTAGATATCGCTGATGACCTGGTCATTGGTGGTTTCGCGGAAGACGCAGCGCAGCTTCTTGCCCTCCATCTCCTGGAGCATCCGGACAAAGGCGTCAAAGGGGTGGCTGCAAGTGCGGCTGGATATCCGGAGCTGCTCATATTCCAGATGGGAGTGAAACATGCTCTGGAAGTTGTCGATGTTCCGCTGTAAATCCTTGCCCATGTTGATAAACAGCCGGCCGCTCTCGGTGAGGGTGATGCCCCGTTTGCTCCGGGTAAATAAGGAGATTTGAAATTCATTCTCCATCTCCTTCACGATTTTGCTCAGATAGGGCTGGGACAAATGGAGGTTTTCCGCCGCCCGGGAGATAGAGCCGTACTTTTCGATCTCAATGATGTATTTCAACGCCTGTAGATTCATGGAGCATCTCTTCTCTCTAAACGCTGCCATAACCAATTCGTTATGGCAAGATAGATAACTCGTATTTTTCATCAAATTTCTTCCGTGATATATTTTAATTATACAGCAAATCTGCACAATGTCAAACTTGTAAATTGAGAGAAGGAGAGGAAAGCGCAATGAATTACAAACAGCTCATCGAGGACGCCGTACAGGAAAAATCTTCCGTGATTCTGGAGCTCAGCGACCGGACTTTCGACCTTGCGGAGGTGGGGTTTCGGGAGTTTAAAACCGTTCAGCTCTACATTGACGCCCTGAAACAGGAGGGCTTTGACGTGGAGTGCGGGCTGGACGGCATGCCCACGGCCTTCAAGGCCTCCTACGGCAGCGGCAAACCCGTCATCGGCTATCTGGCGGAGTACGACGCTCTGCCCAACCTGTCCCAGAAGGCCAACTGCGCGGAGCGCTGCCCCGCTGAGGAGGGCGGCCCCAACGGCCACGGCTGCGGCCACAACCTGCTGGGGGCGGGCTGCTTCGCCGCCGCCCTGGGGCTGAAAAAGTACCTGGAGCAGAATCCGGGCAAAGGCACGGTGGTCCTCTTCGGCTGTCCCAGTGAGGAAAAGGGGAACAGCAAGGTCTATCTGGCCCGGGACGGCTTCTTCGACTGCCTGGACGTGGCTTTCAGCTGGCACCCCGGGGACAACAGCGGTGTGGCCGGCTTCTCCTCCCTGGCCAACGTCAGCGTCTTTTTCCGCTTCAAGGGGGTCACCTCCCACGCCGCCGCCGCCCCCCATCTGGGCCGCTCCGCCCTGGACGCCGCCGAGCTGATGAGCGTGGGGGTCAACTACCTGCGGGAGCACATCATCCCCGAGGCCCGGGTCCACTACGCCTACCGGGACGTGGGGGGCATCGCCCCCAACGTGGTCCAGGGCTCCAGCTGCGTCCACTACTTCATCCGCGCCCCCAAGAGCAGCCAGGTGCAGGAGATCCTGCCCCGGGTAATCGCGGTGGCGGAGGGGGCCGCCAAAATGACCGGCACCGAGATGAGCTACGAGCTGTACGCCGGCCTGTCCGACCTGATCCCCAACCACGTGGTCAGCGACGCGGCCCAGGCCGCCCTGGAGGAGCTGGGGATGCCTGAATTTTCCCAGGAGGAGATGGAGCAGGCCCGGAGCTTCTTCCAGAGCTGCGACAGCGGCGGGGCCCTGGAGAAGAAAACCGCCATGGTAAAGGCCCGATACGGCGCGGACGCCCTGGACTTCCCGGTGGACCGGGCCATCCGCCCCATCATGTGGAACCTGCCCGCCATGCCCGGCTCCACCGACGTGGGCGACGCCAGCTATGTGGTCCCTCTGGGCTTTTTGGGGATGGCCACCGCCGTGATGGGCACCGCCGCCCACACCTGGCAGATGACCGCCCAGGGCAAGAGCCCCATCGCCCACAAGATGATGCTCCAGGCCGGCAAGGTGCTGGCCCTGGCCGGCGTCCGTTTCTGTGAGGAGCCCCAGCTGGCGGAGCGGGCCAGGGCGGAGCTGGAGCAGGCCACCGGCGGGAAGTATATCTGCCCGGTGCCCAAGGGGAGCGCCCCCCGGATTGACGACTAAGCACTGTGTGCTTTGCAGGGGCGGGTACCACCCGCCCGCGCATCATGCACAGCAGCCCCTGTGAAGCGGGCGGATGATATCCGCCCCTACAGGCCGCATTTCACAGGAGGCATAGAAAACAGATTAAGGAGTGTGTGTGTTTATGACCCATATGCAGATGGCGAACAGCTCTACCATGGCAATTCTGTGTACCGTCACCATTCTGATCGTCCTTCTCCAGCCCGTTCTGTTTATCATGCTGGCCCTGAAACGGGGCAAAGAGCTGGAGATGAGCGGAGAGGAGCTGAAGGAGGCCGCCCGCAGCAGCGCCATATTCTCCATCGTCCCCTCCCTGCCCATCGTGGTCAGCTACCTGATGCTGGTCCCCCTGCTGGGCCGCTACTTCCCCTGGCTCCGACTGAGCGTGGTGGGCTCGGCCACCTACGAGACTATGGTGGCCAACATGGCCGCCCAGGCCTTCGGCATGGAGTCCCTGGCGGTGGAGAACATCCCCCTGGACGTCTTTGTGGCCATCCTTTTTGTGGTGTCCATCGGCATCCTGGGCGGCAACATCTTTAACGTCATCTTCCTGAAAACCTACGACAAGGGCGTGGAGCAGGTGAAGAGCCGGAACGCCACCCTGGTCCCCCTGATTACCGGGGCCATGTTCCTGGGCATGTACGGCACCTTCGCCGCCCCCTACCTCACCAGCGTCTCCGACCTGCCCATGATCTCCGCCATCCTGGGGGCGGGCGCGGTGTCCCTGATTCTGACAAAGGCGGCCAAGGCGGCCCCCAAGCTGAAAGAGTTTGCCTTCCCCATCAGTATGCTGGCGGGCATGTTCATCTCCTGCGTCGTCAACGCGGCAGTGGTTTAAAGGAGGATGTCACAATGAAAGAAAGAAGTTTCAGCGGCAAGGTCCATCTGCTGGGCCGCCTCACTGTGGTCCTGATTCTGGCCTGCTTCATTGGGCTGGCCTTTGTGCTGGGGGCCGTCTACCATGTCTCCTTCGACATCCCCGCCGCCCTGCAAAACGGCATTCCCATCCTGCTCACCTTCACCATCGCCGGCGTGTGCGAAAATCTGGCCTACGCCCCTATGATCGGCTGCGGCGCGCTGTACATGGCCTGCGTCACCGGCAACCTGAGCAACATGAAGACCCCTGCGGCCATCAACGCCATGGAGGTCTCCGGCCACGCCCCCGGCACCCCTAAGGGAGACGTAATCTCCATCATCGCCGTGGCCTCCTCCACCTTTGTCACCACCCTCATCGTCTTCGCCGGCATGCTTTTCCTGGCCCCCCTCTTCGAGCCTATCTATAACAACCCGTTCCTCCAGCCCGCCTTTAAAAACATGATGCCCGCCCTGTTCGGCGCCCTGCTGGTCCCCCAGATCGCCAAGGCCCCCAAGCAGGCGGTCTGCCCCATCCTGCTGGCCATCATTGTCCGCCTGGCGGTGGGCCCCGCCTTCTTCTCCACCTACCAGAGCTTTATTATGATCGGGATCATCATCGCCTCCGTGGCCTACTCCCTTTTCATGCACAAGAAAAACCTGCTGTAACATCTCCTACAAGAATTTTAGAACCTGTATTCATAAGTAAAAATGCCGGATGGACGAGGAATTTTGCCGCCCTGCAAGGCAAAAAATCACAGGAATCCTTTGTGGATTTCAAGATTTTTTAACGCCGCAAGGCGGCAA
>JAAWNI010000061.1 GCA_022798855.1 Lawsonibacter sp.
GGACCAGGTCCTGCACGCCCCGGATGGCCCCCAGGCCGAAGCCCAGGGGGATGGACATGTACACGTACTTCATAGGCAGCTGGATGGCGGTGCTCAAATTGGTGGTGTTGGCGATCAGGCCGATGGAGCCCCAGGCCAGATAGGCGTAGATGGCGGTGAGCAGGATCTTGCCCGCGTAGTCGATGGCCAGCTTCAGGCCCTTGGGGAAAAAGCCGTAGAGGGCGTCCACCCGGATGCCCACCCCCTTGCGGACGCAGTAGCCGGCGCTGAGCAGGCCGCTGTACACAAAGCAGTAGCGGCAGAACTCCTCCGCCCAGGGGAAGCCCTTGTTGAACAGCCGGGCGATCACCTGGGCGAAGATCACCAGGGAGATGGCCCCCAGGAGGACCACCATCAGAATCTCCTCCAGGTTTTCCTCCAGATAAGTAAACAGTCTTTTCATCTGAACACTCATTCCTCCTCATTTTCTATTTCTATTACCTATATTTATTTGTTACAACCAAGACTATAACATTTAGTTATTTTCTTGTCAATCTCATTTTTTCCGCACCGCCCAGATAGAGGGGGATTTTATCGGTGTTTTGTCCAAAAAAACGCCCCGCCCTTCTACAGGGCGGAACGTCAGTTTTTGTGAAATCTTATGTTTTATTTGGAAAAAGGCGCTGTTTCTTTATTTGCGGACCCTTTCTGCCAGAAATAATTTTTGGCCTTCTGACGAACACCGCTCCGTCACAGCTCCCCCAGCAGGAAGGCCTTCCGGAACTCCACCCGGGGGTCGGGGGGCAGCTCCACCATGCCGATGTCCGCCCCCAGCTCCATGGTCCGGGGGGAGGCTGCGGTGTAGGGGGTCCACTCCGGAAGCCGCCCCCCCTGGGGGGCGCCGGTCTTGGCGAACTGGGCCCAGTAGGTGTTGCAGGCGTAAGCCAGCCAGAAATCCTCTTTCTCCCAGGGCCTCCAGCAGCGGTGCAGGGTCCGGAACACATACCACAGATCGGCGGCGTGGAAGGGGCCCATGTCGTCCCCCGGCAGCTTCCGGTCCAGGCAGTAGACGTAGGCCGGCCCGGACCCCTGCCGCTCCAGCAGCAGGGCCCAGCCCTCCGCCGCCGCCCGGCAGTGGAGGGTGAAGTGCTCCCGGGAGTAGGCCGCGAAGCCCTCCCCGCCGCCGCACAGCTCGTCGAAGGCCCGTCCCTTCTCCGGCCCGTACTCCTTCTCCAGAAGCTCCCGCCATGCCTGGAAGCTGGGGGCGGCGGGGATGCCCTCGCTGGAGGTGTAGCCGATAAGGCAGGGCACATGGCGGTAATTTCCGGCGCGGGCCATGTTGTCCAGGCTGTCGGGCAGGACCCAGCCGTCCTGGACGGGCGTGCGGGTCAGGCCCGGGTGGTACATGTTGGGGATCCAGCGCTTGAGCAGCTCCTGCCAGGGCAGGGCCCGGGCCTCAGCTATGGAGGACACCCCCAGCAGGGACAGGTCGGTCCGCCCCTCCGCCTGGGCCAGGGTGGGGAAGCGCATGTCAGGCATAGGGGTGATTCCGCCGCCGCTCTGCATGATAGCCTTGGATACCATGCCCTCGGTCAGGGGCGTGGTAAGCAGATTCTGGATGGACATGGCTCCGGCGGACTGTCCGGCGATGGTGATGTTGTCCGGGTCGCCGCCGAAGGCGGCGATATTCCGCCGGGTCCACTCCAGGGCGGCCACCTGGTCCAGCAGGCCGTAGTTGCCGGAGACGTGGTTTTCGCTCTCGGCGGACAGCTGGGGATGGGTCATCCAGGCAAAGATATTCAGCCGGTAGTTGATGGTGACCAGGATTACCCCCTGGCGGGCGAAGGGCTCCCCGTCGAAGTGGGCGGAGTGGCCGTAGCCCGTCATAAAGGCCCCGCCGTGGACCCAGAAAATGACGGGCAGCTTCTCGCCCTTCTCCTGGGCCGGGGTCCAGACGTTCAAATACAGACAGTCCTCGTCCATGGGCTCCTCCACAGGGTAGAACTCCCGCTCATAGAAGGAGCCCTTCCCCACCCCCAGTTGGGGGCAGCGGGCGGAGGGGCGGGCGCAGTCCCGGACCCCCTCCCAGGGGGCGGCGGGCTGAGGGGGGCGCCACCGCAGCCCCCCCACCGGAGGGGCGGCGTAAGGGATGCCGTAGAAGGCGGTAATGCTGGGCCAGCCGCAGGCGACGCCCCGGACCCAGCCGGTTTCAATCCTTGTTTCTCGCATAAAATCACTCCTTTCATGCCGCAATCATAACCTGAAATTATACAATATGTCAATGAACATTCTTTTTTATCATTAACAAAATGCTGAAAAGAGAGACGTTCTTGGGCGTCTCAGCCTGCCGGAAAATTCCCTGCCGTCCTCCAAGGCTCCCTCTTTGAGGGAGCTGGCACCGCCATAGGCGGCGGCTGGGGGATTCTTTTTATTGACAGCACAAACGTAAAAGAGGGCGGCACAGAGCCGCCCCCTTTACAGATCATTATTTCAGCTTCCAGATATCCTCATTGTACTGCTCGATGGTCCGGTCGGAGGAGAAATACCCCGACTTGGCGATATTGACCAGCATCTTTTTCGCCCAGGCCCGGCGGTCGCCGTAGTCCTTGATTGCCCGGTCCTTGGCTTCGATATAGTCCTCGATATCCAGCAGGGCCATAAACCAGTCCTTATTTTTCATATCCTTCCAGAGGGTGGACAGGCTGGCCGGGTCGCCGATGGCCAGCAGCTCAGGGGACACCAGGAAGTCCACCAGGGGCTCCACCGCCGGGCGGTGGTAGTACTCCAGGGGGCGGTAGCCCCGGCCGTCGGGCTCTTCGCCCTTATACAGGCCGATCACCGTGTCGCTCTTCTGGCCGAAGGTATAGATATTGTCCCCGCCCACCAGCTGGGCGATCTCCACGTTGGCCCCGTCCAGGGTGCCCAGGGTAACCGCTCCGTTGGCCATAAACTTCATATTGCTGGTGCCGCTGGCCTCCTTGGACGCCAGGGAAATCTGCTCGGAGATGTCGCAGGCTGGGATCAGCCGCTCGGCCCAGGTGACGTTGTAGTTCTCCACCATAGCAACCCGCAGCCAGGGCCGGACCTGGGGGTCCTGGTCGATGAGCTTTTGCAGGCAGAGGATCAGGTGGATGATGTGCTTGGCCATCACATAGGCGGGGGCGGCCTTGGCCCCGAAGAGGATGGTCACCGGCCGCTCGGGCAGCTTGCCGGCCTTGATATCCAGGTATTTTCGGATGATATACAGGGCGTTCATCTGCTGGCGCTTGTACTCGTGAAGGCGCTTGACCTGAATGTCGAAAACCGACTGCGGGTCCACCTCGATGTGCTGGCTGGCCCAGAGCACCCAGCACAGCCGCTCCTTGTTGTGCTGTTTCACCTCCAGCAGCCGCTCCAGGACGGACTCGTCCTCCTGGAAGCCCAGCAGCTTCTCCAGCTTTTTGGCGTCCTGCCGCCAGTCGGCCCCGATGCAGCTGTCGATGAGGGCGGCCAGCTCCGGGTCGCAGGCCTCCAGCCACCGGCGGAAGGTGACGCCGTTGGTCTTGTTGTTGAACTTCTCCGGGTAGATGTCGTAGAAGTGCTTCAGCTCGGAGTTTTTCAGGATGTCGGTGTGGAGGGCGGCCACGCCGTTGACGGAGAAGCCGCAGTGGATATCCATGTGGGCCATGTGGACCCGGCCCTCCCCGTCCAGAATGGCCAGCTTGGGGTCGGGGTAGGCCTCCTTCATCCGGCGGTCCAGCTCCAGGATGACGGGGGCCAGCTGGGGGGCCACCTTCTCGATGAAGGCCAAGGGCCACTTCTCCAAGGCCTCGGCCAGGATGGTATGGTTGGTGTAGGCGCAGGTGCGGCGGACCTGGTCCAGGGCCTCGTCGAAGGACATGCCCCGGGCAGTGAGCAGGCGGATGAGCTCGGGGATGACCATGGAGGGGTGGGTGTCGTTGATCTGGACCACCACATGGTCGGCCAGGGTGTTCAGGGGGTAGCCCTTGGACTCCAGCTCGGACAGGATCAGCTGGGCGCCGGCGGACACCATAAAGTACTGCTGATAGACCCGGAGGAGCCGGCCGGCTTCGTCGCTGTCGTCGGGGTAGAGGAAGGAGGTCAGCCGGTGGGCGATGTCCCCCTTGTCAAAGTCGATGCCCACCCAGGGGGCGTCGGCGGGCTCGGCCACGTCGAAGAGGTGCAGGCGGTTGGCGCACCCCCCTCCCGCTCCGGGGATGGCTATGTCGTAGAGCACCGCTTTCAGGTCGAAGCCTCCGAAGGGCACGTCGAAGGACACCCCGGTGGGGATGAGCCAGCTGTCGCGCTCCATCCAGGGGTCGGGGGCCTCGGTCTGGCGGCTGCGGTCGAATTTCTGCCGGAAAAGGCCGTAGTGGTAGTTCAGGCCCACGCCGTCGCCGGGCAGGCCCAGGGCGGCGATGGAGTCCAGAAAGCAGGCGGCCAGCCGGCCCAGGCCGCCGTTGCCCAGGGAGGGCTCGGGCTCCATGGACTCGATGACCCCCAGGTCCCGGCCCAGGTCGGCCAGCAGGTCCTTCACCTGGCCGTGGATGCCCAGGGCCAGCAGGTTGTTGCTCAGCAGCTTGCCCATGAGGAACTCGGCGGAAAAGTAGTAGAGCTTCCGGTCGCCTTTGGGGGCGGGGCGGTCCTGGGACATGTTCCGGGCCAGGATCAGCAGCGCTTCGTAGAGCTGGTGGTCGTCGCACTGGTCGGGGGCGCTGCCGAATCGGGCCTGCGTCGTCTGGAAAAGCTGTTCTTTCAGTTGCATTAAAATACATCTCCTTTATGGTAGGATTTTATGATATGTCTCTGTAGGGGCGGCCTGTGGCCGCCCGTCTAAAATTACCTGGCCGGCTGTAGGGCGTAACCACCGGGCACGCCGCTTTACCAGAACCGCCGCGCCCTACACGCATTTCTCTAACCGTCCGCCCGCCTATAGCAATCATCAGAATTGCTGGCAAATGTAGGGCGGGACGACCTCGGCCCGCCGTCCTGCCGCAAACGGCGCGCCGGGGCCGCCACGCCCTACAGAGCGCCTTTGTCTGCAATTTTGGATCCTGCTGTAAATTACCGGCCGGCTGTAGGGCCTGCCCACCGGGCACGCCGTTTTACCGGGACAGGCGCGCCGGGTCCGCCGCGCCCTGCACACGTTTCCCGGCCTTCCGGACAGGCTTTTTGGGCAGGCGCTGATACGTCCGCATCTCCTGGTACAGCCTTTCGGCCAGCTCCTGGTCGAAGGAGCCGGGGAGGGCCCTCCACTGCCAATTATCCCCAAGTGTGGAGGGGGTATTCATCCGGGCCTCGGAGCCCAGCCCCAGCACGTCCTGGAACTGCATCACCGCCAGCTCGGCGGGGGAGGCCCAGGCGGAGCGCATCATCCCCCAGTGGTAGCCCTCCCGCCGGGACAGGCGCAGGTAGTCCTTGGCGAAGGCCCTCTCCTTCCGGGAAGCGTGCTTCATCCAGCCCTGGATGGTGTCGTTGTCGTGGGTGCCAGCGTAGACCACGCAGCGGGCGGGGTAGCGGTGGGGCAGATAGCCGCTGCCCCCGTCCCGGTCGCCGAAGGCGAACTCCAGCACCTTCATGCCTGGGTAGCCGGTGGCCCGCAGCAGCTTTTTCACCGAGGGGGTGAGGAAGCCCAGGTCCTCGGCGATGATGTCCTTTTTGCCCAGCGCCTGGTTCACCGTCTTGAAGAACTCAATGCCCGGGCCGGGCTTCCACCGGCCGTTGCGGGCGGTCTTGTCCCCGTAGGGGATGGCGTAATAGGCGTCGAACCCCCGGAAGTGGTCGATGCGCAGGGTGTCGTAGAGCTGGAACTGGAAGGCGATGCGCCGCAGCCACCATGCGTAGCCCTCCTCCTTCATCTTCTCCCAGTCGAACAGGGGGTTGCCCCACAGCTGGCCGTCTGCGGTAAAGGCGTCGGGGGGGCAGCCGGCCACCTCGGTGGGCAGGCCGTCTTTATCCAGCTGGAACTGGCCGGGATTGGCCCACACGTCGGCGCTGTCCAGGGCCGCATAGATGGGCAGGTCGCCGATGATGGATACGCCCTTTTTGTTGGCGTACTCCTTCAAGCCCCACCACTGGGCAAAAAACAGGCGCTGCACGTACTCCCAGAACGCAACCTCCCCACTGAGCTCCTTCCGGGCCGCGGCCATCGCTTCGGGCCGGCGCAGGCGGATATCCTCCGGCCACTCCAGCCAGGAAGCTCCGCCAAACTTGTTTTTCAGCGCCATGAACAGGGCATAGTCCTCCAGCCAGCCATCCGGCCAGATCGTGCCCCGCAGCTCAAGCTTGCCCCCCCGGCTCAGCCGGGAGACAGCGAGGCGCAGCACGTCAAAGCGGTTTTGGTAGAGGAGGGCGTAGTCCACCCGCTCAGGGGCGCCCCCCCAGTCCAGGCCCTGATATTCCTCTGGCTTCAACAGGCCCCAATCGGCCAGGAGGTCCAGGTCGATGAAGTAGGGGTTGCCCGCGAAGGAGGAGAAGGACTGATAGGGGGAGTCGCCGTAGCTGGTGGGGCCCAGGGGCAGCACCTGCCAGCAGCTCTGGCCTGCGGCGGCTAAAAAGTCCGCGAATTTCCGGGCCTCCGCCCCCAGCGTACCAATGCCATAGGGGGAGGGCAGGGAGGAGATGGGCATTAAAATTCCCGCTTTTCTCACGTCTTTTCACCCTTTTCATAGATTGACCGGGCGTTGGGGCGGCGGGCCGCCGTCCGGATCTTATCCGCCCGGTGGAATGTGGCAATTTTAACATATTTACCCTGGAAACGCAAGCCTTATCCCGCCGCGGGCCGGCCGTGTCGAGGGGGGCAAAAATTTTTTCATTGTCATTTTCACCAGAAGGCGTTATAATAGGGTCAGAGACGCGGGGCGGAGCGCGTGCGCCGGTCCGCGCCCGATCCCATAGGGAGGTGTGAACATGAGCAACTATGTCATATCCATCAGCCGGGAATTTGGAAGCGGCGGCCGTCTGATCGGCAAGCGGCTGGCCGTCCGGCTGGGCATCCCCTGCTACGACCGGACCATCATCCAAAAGACCTCTGAAAAGAGCGGGCTGTCCCCCGATTTTATCGCCCGGGCGGAGGAGCGGGCCCGCAGCCGGTTCCATCTGTCCATCGCCCCAGTGGGAGTCGGGGTGCCCGCCCTGGCCCACCAGGGGGTCCCTGTGAGCCATCAGGCCTTTTTCGCCCAGTCCGAGGTCATCCGGGAGCTGGCTGACGAAGGCCCCTGCGTCATTGTGGGCCGGTGCTCCGACTATGTGCTGGGGGACCGCCCCGAGTGCCTGAAGGCCTTCATTCACGCCGACCTGCCCAGCCGGGTGGAGCGGTGCGTGGAGGAGTACCGCATCCCCTCCGACGACATGGCCCGGCGGATCGTCCAGATGGACAAGGGCCGCGCCAACTACTACAACTACTACACCGGCCACACCTGGGGCGACATGCGCCGCTACGACCTGACCCTGAACTCGGCCATCACCGGGGTGGAGGGCGCGGTGGAGCTGATCGCGGCCCTGGTAAAGGCCCGCTCTGCTTTGGAGGTGCAGGAATGAGCAATGTAAAGATCCAAGTGTCCGGCGGCCAGCGGCTGATCGAGAACTATGTCCAGGCCATTCAAGGCGCGGGGGGCGAGCCCCTGGCCGGCTACTGCCCCCAGCCCGACCTAGCCTGCGGCGGCCTGCTGCTGTGCGGCGGCGGCGACATCGAGTGCTCCCTCTACGGCCAGGAGGACCGGGGCTCCCAGCCCCCCGACCGGGACCGGGACAAGGCGGAGATTGCCCTGTTCAACGCCTTTTACCAGGCGGGCAAGCCCATCCTGGGCATCTGCCGGGGGATGCAGATGATCAACATCCTCCTGGGCGGGACCATGGTCCAGGATATGCCCGCCGATCAGTGTATTTTCCACGCCTCCTCCCAGGGGGACACCATCCACCCGGTGCGCTGCCTGGAGGACTCCATCCTGGGCCGGAGCTACGGCCCCCTCTTCCATGTGAACAGCCACCACCACCAGGCGGTGGACCAGCTGGGGAAGGGGCTTGTGGCCACCGCCTGGTCGGAGGGCGGCGTCCCCGAAGCCCTGGAGCTGCCCGGCTATCCCCTTCTGGGGGTCCAATTCCACCCGGAGCGGATGTGCTTCGGCCACCGCCGCCAGGACACCGTGGATGGGGCGGACATTTTCTCCTGGCTGATTAAAACCTGCCAGTCTACTTAAAGGAAGGAACCCGACTCAAATGAAAAAACCTGTTTTTTGGCTGCTTCTGGCGGCGCTCTGCCTGTTTTCCCTGGCCCCGGCCTGGGCCGCGGAGGGGGCGCCCCTCCCCCAAGAGCGGGAGCTGACCCAGTGGGAGATGGACTGTCTGGCCCTGCCCAACAGCCGTCCGGACCGGCTGGACCGCTACGCCGCCTGGGCGGCCAAATACCCGGAGGCGGCGCTGGAAACCGTGGTGGCGCAGGTCAATCTGGACCAGGACCGGACCGTCTACCAGGACGTCCAGGCGGCGGCCAACCCCGACAGCACGGCCGTGCTGGTCAACAAGCACTACGCCCTGGCCCAGGACTACGCCCCCGAGCTGGAGGCCCTGGGCTGGCCCTACGGCAGCGGCTCCCTCCGGCCGGAAGCCGCGCGGGCCTTCCGGGCCATGGCCGACGCGGCCCGGGCCGAGGGCATCTCCCTGCGCAGCGTGTCGGCCTACCGCTCCTACCAGCACCAGAGCACCACCTATAACCGCTACCTGCGGTATAACCGCCAGGCCACGGTGGACACCTTCTCCGCCCGTCCCGGCCACTCCGAGCACCAGACCGGCCTGGCCCTGGACATCAACGCGGCCAACGTGGCCGCCCGCTTCGAGCGCACCCCCGCCTACACCTGGCTCCAGGCGCACTGTGCCGAATACGGCTTCATCCTCCGCTATATGGAGGGGAAGGAGTCCATCACCGGCTACCGCTTTGAGCCCTGGCACTACCGCTATGTGGGGGTGGAAGCGGCCAAGGCCTGCATGGAGCAGGGCATCGCCTATGAGGAATATCTGGCCCTCCTGCCCAACCCCGCCCCCGCCCAGGAGGAGGAGCCCGCCCCTGAACCGCTCCCGGAGCCCGTCCCCGAGCCGGCCCCATTCCCCATTTTCTCCGGCGCGCCCGTCGAGCTGTAAAAAGCCCCCCTCTGGGAGGGGGGTGGCGCGGCGAAGCCGCGGCGGGGGGAGTTTTGATGGTATAAAATCGCTGTATTGCTCCCTCAGCCACCGCCTGCGGCGGCGCCAGCTCCCTCAGAGAGGGAGCCTGTTTTTCCACAAGCTGCTGGTCCGGCCCTCAAGGGGCCGGACCGCTTCATTGCATCGGGGGCAGGGAGTCGTCCTCCCGGATCCAGTCCTCCACATGGACCACCGAGTATTCCTTCTCCGTGTTCCGGATGACCACCCGCTCGATGCCGGCGTTGATGATCAGCCGGCGGCACATGGAGCAGGAGGTGGAGCCGGGGATCAGCTGGCCGGTTTTGGGGTCCTTGCAGGCCATGTAGAGGGTGGCCCCCAGCACCTCGCTGCGGGCGGCGGAGATGATGGCGTTGGCTTCCGCGTGGACCGAGCGGCACAGCTCATACCGCTCCCCCGAGGGGATGTTCATGGCTTCCCGGGCGCAGAAGCCCAGGTCCAGGCAGTTTTTCCGGCCCCGGGGGGCGCCGTTGTAGCCGCTGGAGACGATCTCGTCGTGCTGGACGATGATGGCCCCGTAGCACCGGCGCAGGCAGGTGGAGCGCTCCAGAACCGTCTCGGCGATGTCCAGGTAGTAGTTCTCCTTGTCGATCCGTTTCACAGGCGGACCCTCCTATCTGTAAAATGTAACGACAGTATAGCCTATTTTTCGCCATCCCGCAAGCCCCCCCTTGTCAAAGCGGGGGGCTTGCGTTTACAGGAAATCTGTAGGGCGCGGCGACCCCGGCGCGCCGTTCTCCGGCGGCAGAGGGATTCCATAACCCGAAACAGCGCAAAGCAAGGGAATCCCCCAGGCAAGGGCAGAGCCCTTGCCCTACATTCGCAGGTGCTCCTGAATTTGTGGGATGTGCGCGGAAACCGGGAATATCTTCTTGCCCGTTTCATCACGCTCCATTGAACCCCAGAGAAACATGCGTATCATTTCCGCCCCCATTGTGCGCTCCAATCGGGGCACTTCCCCGTGAACGTGCCTCCCTCAGCCTCCAAAAACGGGAAAATCCCGGCGGAATTTACACTTTGTTTACGAATGGCTCCTTGACGCGGCCCCTATGAGGAGCTATCATATAGGGGTAGCATTGGCAGGCGGCTCCGTCTGCCCTTTTCTATCAGCCAAGGAGGCACTTTCATGATCCGTAACGCGATTCAGCGCTTTATGTACGGCCGCTATGGAAACGACCCGCTCAACCTGTTTCTGATGGCCCTCTACCTGCTCCTCTATCTGGCCTTTGTCTTCACCAGGTTTGAGCCGCTGTACTGGGCTGGCTTTCTCCTGCTGACCCTCACCTTTTTCCGCCTTCTGTCCCGCAACATAGACAGGCGGCGGGAGGAAAACGCCAAATTCATGCGGGCCGCCCGGCCCATCCTCAGCTGGATACGGCTGCGCCGGAACATCCACCGGGACAAGGAGCACGTCTACTTCAAATGCCCCAGCTGCGGCCAGCAGCTCCGGGTCCCCCGGGGCCGGGGCAAAATCACCGTCACCTGCCGCAGCTGCGGTGCCAGCTTCCAGGAAAAAAGCTGAATACCTCCCCCCTCGCACGGCCCGCCATCTCCCGGCGGGCCGTTGTGTTTTGTCTCAGGCTGTGGTATACTGGGGGGGACGATGTTCTTTCTTTTTTGAAAAAAAGAAAGAACCAAAGAAAAAACTTTCCGGAAAAACTGCGTTTTTCCTCCCAACTATCTGTTACAGCCAGAAGCAAAACGAAGTTTTGCGGAAAAGTTCTTTTTTCGGTTCCTTTTTTCTTAGAAGCTGTACCATTAGCCGAAAGATACAGATTTGCGAGACAAAATTGCCGATGGCAAGGCAAAAAATCGCAGGAATACTTTGTGTATTTCAAGATT
>JAAWNI010000062.1 GCA_022798855.1 Lawsonibacter sp.
ATTTTCGCAGGAATACTGGATGTATTGCAAGAAAATTTAACGCGGTATGACGGCAAAAGGCCCGTCAAGCGGCGTGCTGAGAGATATTAAACAGGCTCTTATGTAGGGGCGGACATTGTCCGCCCGCGGGCGCACACTGTGCGCCCCTGCAGAGCGCGCCAATTCACGTGATCGCGGTAAAATGCGCGGCAGGGCGCTCTATGAGGCAAACCCTGGATTGACAGGAGAAACCGTCCGTGATAGCATAGCGTTATAAGGCGTCCACGGCGCCGGCCCTGATCGAACTACTTATGGAGGCGGGAAATTATGGATTTATACAGTCTCGGCGAACTTGTAATCGACTTCACCCCCGGCAGCGAACCGGCCAGCTACATCCGCAACCCCGGCGGCGCCCCCGCGAACGCCGCCATCACCGCCGCCCGGAGCGGCCTGGAGGTGGGCATGTGCGGCAGCGTGGGGGACGACGACTTCGGCCGCTTCCTGATCCAGACCCTGGAGGAAAACGGCGTCAAGGTCCTCAACCCCAAGCTGTGCGGCAAGGCCATCACCACCCTGGCCTTTGTCACCCTGGCCCCCGACGGCAACCGCAGCTTCACCTTCGCCCGGAAGCCCGGGGCCGACATGTTCCTGGAGGAGGAGGCCGTCAAGGCGGAGGACATCCAAAGCAGTGCCATCGTCCACGCCGGTTCCTGCTCCCTGTCCGCCTCCCCGGTGGCGGAAGCCACCATCAAGGCCCTGCGCCTGGGCCATGAGATGGGCAAGCTGGTGAGCTTCGACGTGAATTACCGCAACGTGATGTGGCAGGACGGCCAGGCCGCCTGCGCCGCCAAGGTGCGGGAGATCCTGCCCTATGTGGACCTGCTGAAGGTGTCCGACGAGGAGGTGGGCATGATGGGGGGCGAAGCCGCCCTGCCCGGCCTGATGGAGGAATTCGGCGTCACGGTCGTGGTGGAGACGCTGGGGGGCGCGGGGGCCCGGTGCTTCTTCGCCGGAGAGTGCTGGGACACGGCCGGCAGAAAGGTGCCCTGCGTGGACACCAACGGCGCCGGCGACGCCTTCTGGGGGGCCTTCCTGTCCAGCCTGCGCATCCAGGGGGTGGACAAAAAGGAACAGCTGACCCGGGAGATTGTGGCCCAGGCCGTGGGGTACGGCAACGCCGCCGGCGGGCTGACCGTCCAGAAGAAGGGGGCCATCCCCGCCCTCCCCACCCGGCAGGAAATCGAGTCCTTCCTGGCCCAGGGCTGAGGGCCTGTTCAGCACCTCCCCGGGGCGCGCCGAACCGGCGCGCCCCTCCTTTTTCCGGTATACGAAAAGCCCCGGACGCCTGCTCCAAGGCATCCGGGGTTTTCCGTTGAAAAAGAGGATTAAAATGAAACGAACTGTCTCTTGCGAATTTTATGATATAGGAAAGATATTAAATAATCCAACGTCAAATGTTACAAAAGGATTAAATAAAATGGGACAGATTATGTCCAACTCCCCCACCCGGAGAAAAAGGGAGAAAGGCCGGCGGAGCGACCCGCCAGCCTTTCAAAAAATGGAGGATAGAATGAAAAGATGTTCTTGCCTTGCGAGTATGAGTATAGACAAAAGATTTTACAAAAGTTCTCTTGAGATGTTACAAAAGATTTAAATATTATCGCAAACTTTGAAAAAACGCCTGGAGCACCCCCTCGCACTCCCGCTCCAGGGGTCCCCGGTAGATGCGGGGGCGGTGGTTGAACCGCTCCTCGAAGAGGTTGAGCACCGACCCGCAGCAGCCCGACTTCTCCTCCCTCGCCCCATAGCGGACCTCCTCCACCCGGGCGTTGATGATGGCCCCGGCGCACATGGGGCAGGGCTCCAGGGTGGCATACAGGGTGCAGCCCTGGAGCCGCCAGCTGCCCAGCCGGACGCAGGCCTCCCGGATGGCTTCCACCTCCGCGTGGGCGGTGGCGTCGCCGTTCAGCTCCCGGCGGTTGCGGCCCCGGCCGACGACCTCCCCGTCCCGGACGATGACGCACCCCACCGGCACATCCCCGTGGCCGGCGGCTTCCCGGGCCAGGCGCAGGGCTTCGGCCATAAAATCTTCGTGGTCCATTGCTGTCCTCCTGTATCTCAAACCGGTACGCCTGTAGGCAAGGGCTCTGCCCTTGCCTTTTCACAAAGGCGCAAATCTGATTTGGCAAGGGCAAAGCCCTTGCCCCACATGATGTAAGCTCTGCAATTCTACCTCATAAACGAATTTTCCGCAACCCGCCGCCTTGAATTTCTCCGTAAAATCGCTTATAATCATACCCACTGATAAATCAAGGGGGACGCGCTATGTGGGACCACAAAAACGAGGACCGGCCCGGCCGCTATGGCGACCCGGGCAAGTTCATCACCGACCCGGACAAGCTGGAGCTGGACCAGCACGCGCTGGTCTACATCTCCGCCGAGGAGGACTACGACATCGCGGTGGACCTGGAGGGCCAGGAGGAGAAGTTCGACGCCCTGCGGCCTTACATCGCCTTTGTGGCAAAAAACATCTGCCGGCTGGACGATTTGGTCCAGCGATATGACCGGGAGCGTGAGCGGGGCGGCGGCCGCTTCCCCTACTCCCTGAATCTGGTCTATGTGGATGAGCCCTGCCTCATCCTGGAATACTGTGGCATGATCGAAAACACAACCTTTGACGTCGTATTCCGGCAGGAGGATGGGAAATTCATTCTGGAGGGCTTTGGAATGCGGAACAACCTTCCCCCTGACTGGAGTGTGGAATTCGCGTGAAGACCTATTTCGCCGGACAATTTGACATCGCCGTCATCGGGGCGGGCCATGCGGGCATCGAGGCCGCCCTGGCCGCCGCCCGGATGGGGATGAGGACCCTGTGCTTCACCGTCAACCTGGACGCGGTGGGCAACATGCCCTGCAACCCGGCCATCGGGGGCACAGGCAAGGGCCATCTGGTCCGGGAGCTTGACGCCCTGGGGGGCGAGATGGCCAAAGCCGCCGACAGGGCCTGCATCCAGTACCGGCTCCTCAACCGGAGCAAGGGCCCCGCCGTGTGGTCCCTCCGGGCCCAGGCCGACCGCCGGGAGTACCAGAAGGTGATGAAGCACACCCTGGAGCGCCAGGAGAACCTGTGGGTCAAGCAGGCGGAGGTGGTGGACATCCTCACCGAAAACGGCGCCGTATCCGGGGTGGTTACCCATACCGGGGCGGTGTACGGGGTGAAGGCCGCGGTGGCGGCCACCGGCACCCACTTGGGTGGCCGCATCGTGGTGGGGGAGGTGGTCCGGGACTCCGGCCCCGACGGCCTGTCCGCCGCCCTGCCCCTGACCCAGGCCCTCATCCGGCTGGGGCTGTCCATCCGCCGGTTCAAGACGGGCACGCCCCCCCGGGTCAACGCCCGCAGCGTGGACTTTTCCAAAATGGAGCTCCAGGAGGGGGACGGGGAGGGGCTGGCCTTCTCCTTCCAGACGGAGCGCCCCCCGGAGAACCGGGCGGTGTGCTGGCTCACCTACACCAACGAGGACACCCACAAAATCATCCGGGCCAACCTGTCCCGCTCCCCCCTCTACGACGGCACCATCGAGGGGGTGGGCCCCCGCTACTGCCCCTCCATCGAGACAAAGGTAGAGCGCTTCCCCGACAAGGAGCGCCACCAGCTGTTCATCGAGCCCATGGGCCTGGATACCGAGGAGCTGTACATCCAGGGCTTCTCCTCCTCGCTGCCTGAGGAGGTGCAGATCGAGATGCTCCACACCATCCCCGGCCTGGAGAACGCCGAGATGACCCGGTGCGCCTACGCCATCGAGTACGACTGCGTGGACCCCACCGGCCTGGAAGCCACCCTGGAGGTGAAAGTGGTCCCTGGCCTGTACGGGGCAGGGCAGTTCAACGGCTCCTCCGGCTATGAGGAGGCCGCCGTCCAGGGCTTTGTGGCCGGGGTGAACGCCGCCCTGAAAATCCAGGGCAGGCCGCCCCTGATCCTCCGCCGGGACCAGGGGTATATCGGGGTGCTCATCGACGACCTGGTTACCAAGGGCACCAACGAGCCCTACCGCATGATGACCTCCCGCACCGAGTACCGGCTCCTCCACCGCCAGGACAACGCCGACCGGCGGCTGGCCCCCATCGGGTATGAGCTGGGGCTGGTCTCCCGGGAGCGATACGAAGCGGTGCGGGAGAAATACGCCGCTGTAGACCGGGAGGTCCGCCGCCTGGAGCGCACCGGCACGCCCCCCACCCCGGAGCTGGCCGCCCTGCTGGAGGCCCGGGGGGAGCCCCCCGTCAAGGACGGGGCCCGGCTGGCCGACCTGCTCCGCCGCCCCCGGCTGTCCTACGCCGATCTGGCCCCCTTCGACCCGGAGCGGCCCGCCCTGGACCCCGCCGTGGCCCGGGAAGCGGAAATCACCATCAAATACGCCGGCTACATCGACCGCCAGCTGCGCCAGGTGGAGGAGGTCCGCCGGCTGGAGGAGCGGCCCATGCCGGAGGATATCGACTACCTGTCCATCGCCGGCCTGCGGCTGGAAGCCCGGCAGAAGCTGGACGCCATCCGCCCCAAAAACCTGGGCCAGGCCGGGCGGGTGTCCGGAGTATCCCCGGCGGACGTGGCGGTGCTGATGGTGTATTTGAAGCAGAGGGAATCGTGAGGGGCGCTTGCGGATACCGTCGAATTTCTGTATCATACCAGTGCCTGACTTTACCTATGCAAAAGGCAATTAAGCCCAAAACCTATAGCAATCATCAGAATTGCTGGCAAATGTAGGGCGGGACGACCTCGGCCCGCCGTCCTGCCGCAAACGGCGCGCCGGGTCGTCGCGCCCTACGGGGCGCCTTTGTCAGCAATTTTGGATCCTGCTATAAAAGGAATCCCGGAGAGACACGACCTCTCCGGGATTCCTTTTTGCGAAAAGATGATTTAGCCTTGAGGGGAATGAGGTATATACCACAGCCGCCCTGGAACACGCAAGAGGTTACGGCAAATTTTTATTCGGTTTTTTCCGCTTGTAGGGCTTGGGTTCATCGGTGAGCCCCAGCAGGTAATCGGCGGAGATGTTGTAGTGTTCACAAATAAAGGATAGCTTTTCCAGAGTTGTAGATGCGGTGCCACACTCCAACTCGCTGACCTGGCTTTTTCCAACGCCGAGGAGCAGTCCCAAGTCCTCCTGCTTCTCGTCATGCGCTTTTCTGACAGCGCGCAGCCGCTGTCCAAAAATTTCTGTAGAAAACATAATTCACCCCTTGACAGTTCGATGATATCATACTATAATACACATGAAGAGTTCGATAATATCGGAATTTTGGAGGTGTAGGCGTGGACGGGCTTCTCTTTAAAATTTACAACGGTGGCTATGACATTACTCAAAGATATGTCCGGGAGCAGGCGGAATTAAACAAAAAGCTTGGTGCAAAGTGGGATGAAGTGGAAAAGGCGCTTGGGAGCGAATTTCTGGACTGCGTACTGGAGCTGGATGGGAAGCGCATGGAACAGGAGGGCTTTTACTGCTACCGCGAGGGCTTCCGCCTGGGGGTAAACCTCATGCTGGAGGCCCTCACATCGGCCACTGTGTGACCGCGTCATAGGCCGCCTGAATCAGCCCCAAAAACCGGTCCATCCGGAGGAAGAACGCCGCTTCCCGGCGGGCCTTTTCCTCCTCATTGCCATAGAACTCCGCGTCCAGATACCAGCCACCGACGTCGGCGCTGAGGCTGTTGATGGAAGCGGCGGTGGTCACGGTGATCAGGTGCGGGCCATCCCCGGGGCCGGGGCGGACCTTCAGCGCGTCCTGGGGGCAGGCCAGCAGGGCGTTCCGCAGATCCAGGCTCCCCAGCGCCAGCTTGGTAAAGGGGGCGTTTCCGGTGCGGATCAGCCGCTTCCCAATCACCTCGGGAAAGCCGAAGTCCTTGGGCAGAATGGCGTTGTCCGGCAGGCCGGGCACCGCCCTCAGCACGGTGTTCACCCCCGCTGACAGCGTCCTCTCCGGCCCGATGTCCAGCTTGTAGGGCTTGGCCAGGGTGGCGGGGAGCCGGGCCTGGACCTGGTAAAAACAGCCGCCCCGCCCGCTCTCCCGGAGCAGGTCCACCACCAGGGGGCGGTCCTTCCAGGTGAGCAGCAGCAGGCCGTCGTCCTCCTCCCCCGCCAAAAACTGCCCGCCGTGCTTTTTGTGGTAGGCGTAGAGATATTCATTCCAGTACATAGACGCCCTCCTTCCCCCGGACAGGGGGCTTTTTCATGCCCGTTTGAACTGCTTTTCCAGCTCCTTTTTGGTCAGCTCGATGGCCACCGGCCGGCCGTGGGGGCAGTAGCGCACCTGTCCGGACATCACCGCCTGGACCACCCGCTCCAGCTCCTGGGGGGCGCTGTGCCACCCGCCCTTGATGGCCGCCTTGCAGGCCATGGTGTGGAGCAGCTCGTCCCGGGCGGCGGAGGGGTCGGCGGTCCCGGTGGACAGCAGGCGCTGGGCCAGCTCCTCCAGGGCGGCGGGGACGTCGGCGGCGTCCACGTGGTCGGGGGCCCTGCGCACCGCCAGGTCCGCCCCCAGCTCGTCCACCTCAAAGCCGAACTCCTCCAGCAGCTCCCGCTGGCCCAGCAGGGCGTCCCGCTGGCCGGGGGACAGCCGGCAGATGGCCGGGGTGAGCAGGGTCTGGGACATGGGGGTGTAGCCCTCCGCCTTCATCCGGTCGAAGTTCATCCGCTCGTGGGCGGCGTGCTTGTCGATGAGATAGACCATCTCCCCCCGCTCCACGATGATGTAGGTGTTCAGCACCTCTCCGGCCAGCCGCCAGGGGGGCTCGGGGGCGTCCTCCGCCACAGGCTCCCTCTGGGAAGGCGGCGGCGGGACAGCCAAGGGCGGCTCAATGGGCTTTACCGGGCTGGGGGGCGTGTAGGCGCTGTCATGCACACGGACTACAGTAGACGCTGGGGCCCTTGGCTCCCCCCTGGTGGGGGAAATGGGGATGGTTGCGGGGGGCGGCAAAGAGCTGGCACCCCCTCCGGCCCTTCGGGCCGACTCCCCCATGGAGGGGGAGACAGGGGCTACGGGGGGCGGCAGAGAACTGGCACCCCCTCCGGCCCTTCGGGCCGGCTCCCCCGTGGAGGGGGCGGCAGCGGCTATGCGGAGCTGATGGCCTGTCACAGCATCCTGCTTCCGCACCCCGGAAATCTCGGTGTTTTTCAGCGCCGCCTGGGGGTGGGACTGATCCCGCTCCAGGGCGGACAGCACGGCGTGGTACACCGCCGAGAACACCGCCCGCTCCCCGCCGAACTTCACTTCCGTCTTGGCGGGGTGGACGTTCACGTCCACGGCGCTGAGCTTTGTCCGCAGATGGAGGACGCAGCCCGGGAATCTGCCCACCATCCTCTGGTTTTTGTAGGCTTCCTCCAGGGCGGCGGTCATCAGGGGGGACTTCACCTGGCGGCCGTTGACAAAGAAGAACTGCCAGCTCCGGCTGGCCCGGCAGCAGGCGGGCATGGAGGTAAAGCCCTCCACCGACATGTCCTCCCCGGCGGACCGAACCTCACGGAAGCCCAGGGCCAGCTCCCGGCCCAGCACGGCGTAGACGGCGGACCTCAGCTGGCCGTCTCCGGGGGTGAGCAGCTCCTGCTTGCCGTCCCGGATAAACTTTATGCTCACCTCCGGGTGGGACAGGGCCACCCGCTGGACCACCGCGAAGACGGCGGCCCCCTCGGCGGCGTCCTTCTTCATAAATTTCAGCCGGGCGGGGGTATTGAAAAACAGGTCCCGCACCACAAGGGTGGTGCCCAGGGGGCAGCCCGCTTCCTCCACCGGGCCGGGGGCGCCCCCCTCCAGGGCCAGGGAGGCCCCCAGCCCTGCGTCAGCCGTCCGGGTCAGGACCTCGATGCGGGAGACGGCGGCGATGGCCGCCAAGGCTTCCCCCCGAAAGCCCAGGGTGCCGATGGCTTCCAGGTCGTATTCGGTGCGCAGCTTGCTGGTGGCGTGGCGGAGGAAGGCGGTTTTCAGCTCTCCGGCCGGGATGCCCTTCCCGTCGTCGGCCACCCGGAGGAAGGTCATCCCGCCGTGGCTGATCTCCACCGTCACAGTGGAAGCCCCGGCGTCGATGGCGTTCTCCATCAGCTCCTTGGCCACGCTGGCCGGCCGCTCCACCACCTCGCCGGCGGCGATCAGGTCGGCCACATGGGGGTCTAGTACTTGGATGTTTGGCATAGATGCTCTCTCTTTCGTCAAAACGGTCTGTAGGGGCGGCCTGTGGCCGCCCGTCGTTCTCCTGCGCAGTCTGCAGGCGGCCACAGGCCGCCCCTACACAGAAACCTCATATACCAATGTCTCCGGGTCGATCCAGGCCCGCCGGGGGTCCAGGGGGTCCAGGTAGACGGTGGGGCGCTGCTCAAAGCCCCCGGGCTTGCGCCAGAGGAACTGGCTGCGCACGGAGTAGGTGCGCTCCTCCCAGCGGTAAATACACATCACCGTCCAGGGATTGCGCTTGCGCAGCCCGCCGCTGCCCCAGCTGGTGTACCAGTGGCGGCGGGTGGCTTCGGGCACCAGCCTGCCCTGGACGGCCCGGCCCTCCGTCCGCAGGCGGGCCCAGAGCCGCTCACGCCGCCGGGCGTACCACAGCAGCCCGGCCCCAAACAGCAGCAGGGGCAGGCCCCACAGGGCGAAGTCCCGGGGCTCTCCGCCCCGCATAGGCAGGGGGAGGACCGCAGCCGCCAGCCCCAGCAGGGTGAACACCCCGCCCAAAATCAGGAGGATAAAGGCCAGCAGGGACTCGTAGGATTTGGGCGGCTTCATGTCAGTAGCCCTCGCTGACCACGGTCCAGGCCCCGTTTTCCCGGGCCAGGGAGATGGTGCGGTCCGGGTCCACCTTTGCGCCCCCCTTGGTGCAGCTGACCTGGAAGGTGATCTCCCCCGCCCGAAGGCCGATCTCCGTCAGGCCCTGGACGTCAAAGACGGTGCCCAGGTAGTAGTCGCAGGCGGCGTCGTAGGCGGCGGCCTTGTCCTCGGCGGTGAGGGGGGCGGGCTCCTCCGGTTGGGAGGCGTCCGGCGCGGAGATGTCGGGCTCCGACTCATCGGGCGCGGACTGGCCTGGCTCCGGTTCGGGGAGGTTCGGCAGGAAATCGGACAGGTACACTTCTTCCCCGGACATCAGGGCCTTACACAGCTTTTCCAGGCCGTCCCGGTCCTGGCCCACGGCAAAGAGCAAATAATTGCCCTGCCGCTCCACGATGGGGTCGTCCATCCGGGCGGCCTGGTCGGGGGCGTAGAACTCATAGGCGGACCGCTGGTCCTCGGTGTAGGTGGCCAGGGCCTGTTCCAGACGTCCGGCCGCCTCCCCGTCCGTCCCCTCCAGCAGGAGGAACTGGTCGGCCACCATCCCCAGGGACATGGTGTATCGGGCCTGGGCGACGTCCTCCGGGCCGGCCTCGACACGGTTCTCGTAGAGGTTCAGCAGCCCGGGCACCAGCTCCGGGTCCTGGGCCTCCAGGGGCTGGGGGAAATAGCCGCTGTCGGAGAGGGTGTTGGCGATGTAGTCCAGGTCCAGCGCCACGGCCTCGGCGGGCTTGGGCCCGCAGGCGGTGAGCGTCAGGCACAGGGCCAGGAGGAGAAGGTATTTCGCGTGTTTCATATTGGACTCCTTTCGATGCTGAGATGGCTGCGGTCTAAAGGCTCCCTCTTTGAGGGAGCTGGCGCCGCCGCAGGCGGTGTCTGAGGGAGTAAAACCGTTTTTCCACCAAACTCCCCCCGTCATGGCTTTGCCGTGCCACCCCCCTCCAGGAGGGGGGCTCTAAGGCTCCCTCTTCGAGGGAGCTGGCGCCGCCAAAGGCGGCGGCTGAGGGAGAAAAACGGTTGGACGCCCCTAGGCGTTCAAATCCTGTTTCAGCTCGGCCAGCAAGTTCAGGGCCTGGATGGGGGAGAGGAGGTTCACGTCAGTCATGCGCAGCTTTTTCAGGACGGTTTCGCCGCCGATGTCCCCCAGGGAGAGCTGGCCTGTAGGGGCCGACGACTCGGCGGCCCGCACAGAACCGGACGGCGCGCCGGGGTCGTCGCGCCCTACACCCGATTCCAATTCCTCCAAAATCTCCCGGGCCCGGCGGACCACCCGGTCGGGCACCCCGGCCAGCTTGGCCACCTCCACGCCGTAGCTCTGGTCGGCCCCGCCCCGGACGATCTTCCGGAGGAAGATCACGTCTCCGCCCCGCTTCTTGGCGGCGATGTTGTAGTTTTTCACTCCGGCGATCTCCCCCTCCAGGGCGGTGAGCTCGTGGTAGTGGGTGGCGAAGAGGGTCTTGGCCCCCAGGCGCTTTTTGTCGGCGCAGTACTCCAGCACCGCCCGGGCGATGGCCATGCCGTCGTAGGTGGAGGTGCCCCGGCCGATCTCGTCCAGGATGAGCAGGGACTTGCGGGTGGCGTTGTGGAGCAGGGCGGCCACCTCGGTCATCTCCACCATAAAGGTGGACTGGCCGGAGGCCAGGTCGTCACTGGCCCCGATGCGGGTAAACACCCGGTCCACCACCCCGATCCGGGCGGAGCGGGCGGGGACAAAGGAGCCCATCTGGGCCATGAGGACGATCAGCGCCACCTGGCGCATGTAGGTGGACTTGCCCGCCATGTTGGGGCCGGTGATGATGGCGGCCAGGTCCTCCCCGTCGTCCATGTGGGTGTCATTGGGGACGAAGGGGGGACCTTTCAGCATTTTCTCCACCACCGGGTGGCGGCCCTCCACGATGGTCAGCGCGTCGGAGCCGTCCACCTGGGGCATACAGTAGCCGCCGGCGGCGGCCACCGCCGCGAAGGACTGGAGGACGTCCACCTGGGCCAGGGCGGCGGCGGTCTTTTGTATCTGGTCCACCTGGGCGCACACCGCCTGCTTCAGCTCGCAGAAGAGCTGGTACTCCAGGGCGGTCACCTGGTCCTGGGCGGAGAGGATGGCGTGCTCCAGCTCCTTCAGCTCGGGGGAGATGTACCGCTCGGCGTTTACC
>JAAWNI010000063.1 GCA_022798855.1 Lawsonibacter sp.
TTGTCAAGTACTTTTTTCGACTTTTTTCAAAATCTTTTTTCGTACCCGCTGGCCCTCAGTGCTTTCCGCCGTGTCCTGTCGGACAGCTTTGACAGATTATCACTTATCCCTCAGTTTGTCAAGCACTTTTTTAAATTTTTCCAAAGTTTTTTTCCGCCCTCCCTTGTCCCACAATATCTTTGAATTATGGCAGTTTTTGGGCACAAGATATACCCCCTCCTTTCATCCGGCCCAGTGCTTTTCCCGCCAGCCACAGCGCGGCGGGCAGGGCGGACCCCAATATCAGGTTGACCACCGGCACCAGCCAGCGGTTCCACTCCTCCGCGGACCCGAACCTGGGGAAGAGGAGGAAGGCCCCCGCCGTCCCTATTATTACCGCCCCCCAGGGAACCCAGGGCCGGGGCTTCTCCGGCAGCAGCTGGTCCGCCATGGCCCGGAGGGCAAAAACCAGCACACCCCCCATGGCCAGGTCGGCGAAGGTCCACAGGGCGGCAACCACGCCCTCCACCCGCTGGAAGGCCCCCTCTACCCCCACGCTCTTGGCCAGGGCGAAAAAGGGGTTGTCCAGCCGGGCCGCCAGCTCCGCCCCCAGATTGCCCAGAATGACGGCCTGGGCTCCGGCCAGCAGGACCGCGCCCCCCAGCCCCCAGAACAGCCAGTGCCAGTTTTTGTTTTCCCCCTGGTCCCGGACCTCCCCCATCAAAAAGGGGAGGAACAGCCCCCAGCCCATCACCCCGGCGGCGGACAGGGCGGAGCGGACCACCGGCCCGGGCTCGGCCCACCACAGGGGGAGCAGCCGCTCCGGCCTGGCCTGGAACAGGGACAGCGCCAGCACCGCCCCGGCGGCCGCCAGCAGGGCGGTGAGGAAGAGCTGGCCCGCCCGGGCGAAGGCGTCCAGCCTGCCCCGGCCCATCCACAGCAGGAGGGCCGCCGTGGACAGCAGGAAGAACCACAGGGTACCGTCCCGCTCCCCGGAGGAAAACAGCCGCTGGGCGCACAGCCGCAGGCGGAGGGACAGCAGAAACAGCCCCCATACTATATATAGTATCAGCACGCCGTCCCCGGCCCATTTTCCCAGAAGTCCGACCAGGCGGCGGGCCAGGCCCTCCCGTCCGGCCAGGGAGCCCATCAGCCAGCCGGACGCCAGCACCAGGGGGGCGGCCAGCAGGACGGCCAGCCAGGCCCCCCGGCCCGCCCCGGGGAGGAGCAGGGCGGGGAGCAGCTCCGCCGCCGGGGCCATCACCCCCGCCCAGAGCAGGGCCATCAGCTGCGTACGGGAAATTTTGTTGTCTCTCATATGGCGCTTCCTTCCATGCAGGGGCGGCCTTTGGCCGCCCGCTTTCATATGCGCATCCCATTGCAATACGGCATCCCTGTGCAGGGCGTGTCCACCGGGCACGCCGTTCCCCTTGCGCGGGTGAAACGGCAGGCCGGGTTTCCGCGCCTTACGGCAAAACGGCGCGCCGGGCCGTCGTGTTTTATAGGATTTCCACCTCGACCGTGATCTCCAGCGGCACCCGGCTGAACCACTCCGGCCAATCCGCCTGGACCGCCTGCCACCGGGCGGGGCAGAACATGCCGGCTTTTGCCCCCAGTCCGGCGCAGTCCGCCCCCATGGCCCGCAGCTGGGACAGCGCCGTCTCCAGGCGGTCCCGCTCCCGGCGCGCCAGCTCGGTCTGGAGCGCCGCCAGCGCCTGGCCGGCCGGGCGTTCCCGGTACTCCGACAGGCGGGCTTCGATCCGGCATGTCAGCTTCAGGGCGGAGGGCTCACCCCCCTGAAAGGCCAAAGCGCTCTCCGTCCGGGCGGAGGCGGTCTTCACCGACACCTTAGCTCCGGCCAGCTCCGCCTCTATGATATCGGCGGCGGGTCCTCCGGCCAGCAGCTCCAGGCCCTTGGCCGCTTCGCCCTCCAGAAAGCCCGCCAGAACGCCCCCCTTCAAAACGCCATAGCCCCGCTCCGTCAGGACGGCGCCCCCCTCCCCGGCGGGGGAGAGGGCGGGGACATAGGCGGAGCCCAGCTCCAGCAGGTCGGTGTACACCTCCCCGGCGGTGCGGGTAAGGTTGGCGATGCCCATTTCACTGTCGTTTCCCAGCGTCTCCAGCCGGGCGTCCAGCCCCCGCTCCCCTCCGGCGGACAGGGCGTCCCGGGCGGCGGCCCCCCGGACCAGCCACAGCTGGGCCCCCAGGCCCAGTTCCGCATTTCGGGCGAAGTAGTCCAGCACCGGCCGGACCCCCTCCTCCGCCAGCGCCTGGCCCACCAGGAGCTGGTCCACGTAGCCGAAAAAGACAAAGCTGTCGGTCTGGGCCTGCATCGCCAGACAGGCGGCGCTGAGGGACGCCTGGTCGGCGGAGAGGGTGAGGGCGGCTTCCCCTTCACCCTGGAGCCCCTTAGCCCGGGGCCCGGTGGAGCCGGTGACCGCCACCCCGGCGGGGGAGGGGTCCACCCCCAGGGTGCGCAGCAGGGCCATATCCCCCATCTCCCGGGCGGTGGGCAGCCCGGAGCACCCGGCCAGGAGCAGGCAGGCGGCCAGCCAGGGAAAAAGATGTTTTTTCATCGCTGGTTCCTCCTGTTTTGGGTTCGGATGGGGCCGTCCCGCCACTTCATCATGGGCAGGGGCAGGCGGAAAAGGCTGGGGTGGCCCCGGGGCACCCTGGTCCCGGTGGTGAAGGGGGCCAGGTAGGGCACGCCAAAGGACTCCAGCCCCGCCAGGTGGTAGATGAGCCCGGCGCAGCCCAGGGCCAGGCCGAACAGCCCCCCTAAGCTGGCCAAAATCGCCAGCAGGAACCGCCACAGCCGCAGGGCATTGCCGAAATCCTGGCTGGGCATGGTGTACCCCGCCACTCCGGCGATGGCCACGGCGATGAGGACGGCGGGGGAGACGATATGGGCGTCCACCGCCGCGTTGCCCACCACCAGGCCCCCTAAGATGGAGACGGTGGCCCCAATGGGTCCGGGCAGGCGCAGGCCGGCCTCCTGAATCACCTCAAAGGCCAGCAGCATAATGAGCACCTCAAAGATGGTGGAGAAGGGCACCTCCTGCTTGGCGGCCACGATGGACAGGGCCAGCTTGGGCGGGATGGCTTCGGGGTGGAAGGTGACCAGGGCGATATACAGCCCGGGCACCAGCAGGGTGATGAGGGCGCACAGCCAGCGGATGGCGCTGATGGCGGAGGCCGCCAACCAGTGGTAGGCCCGGTCCTGCCCAGTTTTGAAGAACTGGTCGATGGTGCCGGGGAGGAGCCAGCCCAGGGGGATGCCGTCGGCGAAAAGGCCCACCCGGCCCTCCAGCAGGCCCTGGCAGAACCGGTCGGGCCGCTGGGTGTAGGGCATGAGGGGGAAGGGGGACCGGGCGGCGTCCACCAGATACTCCTCCAGGCTGCCCGCCGCTTCCACCCCGTCGATGTCGATCTGGTCCAGCCGCCCCTCCAGCAGGGCCACCGTGTCTGGGTCGGCGATGCCGTCGATCCACAGCACGTCCACCGGGGTGAGGGACTGCCGGCCCACGATGTGCTCCCGGATTTTCAGCTCCGGGGCCCGGAGCCGGCGGCGGACCAGGGAGGTGTTGGTGCGCAGGCTCTCCACAAAGGAGTCCCGCGCCCCTTTCAGGGCCGGCTCGTTCTCCGGCTCGCCCACGGAGCGCTTCTCCTCGGTGGCCACGGGAAAGACCAGGCAGTCGTCCCGGCCCTCCAGAAACAGGGCGCAGGACCCGTTGATGAGGGCGGAGGCCACCGGGTCTAAATCAGTAAGCCGCTTGGCCCCGTGGGCGTAAAGGGCCCCCCGCTCCATCAGCTCGAAGAGCTGGCTTTCGGGCACAGCGGCCAGCATGGGGTCCTGGGCCAGGGGGCGCAGGACATAGTCGTTCAGCCGCTCCGACCGGGCCTGGCCGTCGATGTAGCACACCGCCGCCTTCCGCTGGCTGTCCCCGTGGAGGAAGACCTCCCGCTTGGAGAAGTCCACGCAGCCAGAGAAAACCTCCTCCAGCCGGGCCAGGGACAGCGGGCCGGAAAGCCGGGGCTCCCTTCTGGGGTGGGGCCCGTTGGCCGCCTGTTTGGACATAAAAAAACCCCCTTCTCTCGGCTTAGTGTGTCAGGAAAGGGGTTTTTTATTCATCTGAAAAAATTCTCCAATCCCTTGCGCCCCAGGGGGGCAACCAGCTGTTGACAAAAAGAACCCGGCGGCTGGTTGTCAAAACCGGGGCCTTGGGGTATGCTTATGCCAGAAAATTTGAAGGAGGTGCCCGCTATGACACTGGGCCAACGTATTCAGGAGCTGCGGAAGGGGCTGGGCCTGTCCCAGGAGGAGCTGGGGGAGCGGATGGGGGTGTCCCGCCAGGCCATCAGCAAGTGGGAGGGGGACCAGACCATCCCGGAGCTGGACAACCTCATCGCCCTGTCCAGGCTCTTCGGGCTCACCGTGGGCCAGCTCCTGGGGGTGGAGCAGCCCGTCCCCACCCCGCCGGCCGCGCCCGCCAAAATGCCCCGGCGGATGAAGCTCCTTATGTCCGGGATGGGGGCAGTCCTGGCAGTCCTGTCCGTCATGACCGGGTTGTTGTGGTCCCAGCTCCAGGCGCTGGACCGCCGGACCGTTTTGGACGAGGCCTATGTCAACTGCTATAACAAGGAGCTCTTCCAGACGGCGGAGTGCCAGCTCAGCGGCGTAGACTACGGCTCCCCCTGGTATGAGGGGGGCCAGGACCTGGCCCTGGAGTTCACCCTGCGCCCGGTCCAGCAGTTCAAGGGCTGGAGCGTCCTCGGGTATACCGCCGAGATTCAGGGCCGGGCCGCGCCCTGGTGGCTGGAGCCCGGCGGACAGCCCGAGGACGGCGATCCCCCGCCCCGCACTGAACACCTGGCCGCCGACCCGAAGACCGGCAAGGCTGTCCTGACCCTGTCCGGCTACCGGGGAGAATCGGCCACCGTCTGGGCCATCCTCCGGGAGGACAGTACAGGCCGGAAGCTGGAGACGGGCGTCGTGTTCACAGCCACCCCTGAAATTGAGCCCTCCACCCTCGCCCTCACCGCCATCCATGTGGAGGCAGACCCCGCCCCCGACGCCCTCATCCCCAAATCCATCGCCCTCGCCCTCCCGGACCCCAGGTTTGAGAAGTAAGAACCTGTATTCATAATCGAAAATGCCGGATGGACGAGGAATTTTGCCGCCCTGCAAGGCAAAAAATCACAGGAATCCTTGGTGGATTTCAAGATTTTTTAACGCCGCAAGGCGGCTAAAGGCCCGTCCAGACGGTCGTTTGAGATTGTGAATACAGGTTCTAAAAGCAGGCGGACCGCCCAGCCGAGCGGTCCGCTATTTTTGTATTTGATCCAGCCGTTTAATCAGGGCCTGGGCCGCCACGCCGGTAAACAGCCCGGCCAGGATGGCGGCCAGGACGAGGTAGGGCAGCCAGGCCATCACCGACCAGGAGCGCAGGACGGCGGCGGCGGCCAGCAGCTGGCCCAAATTGTGGAAGATAGCGGCCACCGGGCTGGCCAGCCAGATCTGCTCCCTGGTGAGCGGCTTTCTCAGCAGGCACAGCACGCACCAGCTGAGGACCCCCCCGGCGGCGCTGTAGATCAGGGTCATCATCTGCCCGGAGAACACCGCCCCCAGAAAGACCCGGGCGGACAGCACCAGCAGGGCGTCCCCCGGCCCCATCACAAACACGGCGTAAACGGTGGCGATGTTGGCCAGCCCCAGCTTCACCCCGGGGACGGTGGTCAGGGCGGGGATCTGGGCTTCCGCCAGAAAGATGGTCAGGGCGATGGCGGTGAGCAGGGCCAGCCGGGTGGTCCGGCCCGCCCCCTTAACCGGCCGCTCCATCCAGGCCCCCTCCCCCCCCCACGATCTCGATCATCAGCCTGTGGGGCAGGCAGACAATGGGCACGGCGCCGCCAGAAATCCACCCCTGGTTGACGCAGATTTGGTCAGGGCAGTCGGCTTCTGACACCCGAATCCGGCCCTTCTCCACCTGGACGGTGTTGCTCCCGCCCTCCTCCTCCAGGGTGAGGGTATAGGGCTGGCCCACCTGGTCCAGGGCGATCTCCTCCAGCAGGACGCCGTCCCGGGTGATCCGGGCGGTTGGGGAGGGGGCGCCCCCCCTCTGGAGCAGGAGCGCCGCCGCCGAGGCGGCCGCCGCCGCCAGGAGCAGCGCCGTTATCACTTTCACCTTCATTCCAGTACCACTACCTCCCGGTCCTCATAGCCCTCCGCCAGGGAGAAGCGGCCCTCCAGCCCGGCGGTGCGGTAGATTTCCCCGTCCTCCGTGACGAAAACCACCTCAAAATCCAGCTCCGGGTGGTCCCGCCAGAACTGAGCGCCGTCCTCCAGGCCCATGACGAACAGGGCGGTGGACAGGCCGTCGCAAAGGAAGGCGGAGGGGGAGGCCACCGTCACCGAAGCCAGCCCCGACCGGGCGGGGGCGGCGGTGTCCGGGTCCAGGATGTGCCAATAGATTTCCCCATCCTGTTCAAAGTACCGCTGATAGCCCCCGGAGGTGCCCATAGCCATGTCCTCCAGCTCCACCACGGCAAAGCAGGCCCCCGGCCGGGCCGGGTCCACCACCCCGACGCGCCAGGGGGAGCCGTCAGGCTTGGCCCCCACCGCCGTGATGGTGCTCTGGCCCAGGTCCAGCAGGGCGGAGGAAATGCCGTTGGCCCGGACGGCCTCCGCCAGCAGGTCCCCGGCCCAGCCCTTGGCCACCGCCCCCAGGTCCATCTCCACGCCCTCCGGAAGGGACACGGCACCCCCCTCCAGCTTGACGGCGGCGTAGTCGATTTTTTCCGCCAGCGCCTCCAGCTCGGCGGGGGAGGGCACCCGGTGCTCCTCCTGGGTAAAGCCCCAGGCTTTGACGGCGGGGTAGGCGGTAATGTCCAGCGCCCCGCCGGTGGCTTCACACAGCTCCAGCGCCTTTGCCAGCACCTCGGCGGTTTCGGCGCCCACGCCGCCTGTACCCCTGCGGTTGAGCCGGGCAATATCGCTGCCCTCCTCAGTGGCGGACAGTATCTTCTCCAAGGCGCTGACCCCGCCTGCCAGCAGGGGCTTGACCGTATCCACGGCCTGCTTTTTTTCCCCATAGAGGGTGAAATTCATCACCGTGTCCATGGCGAAGGTGGTGAACTCCACCGGCTCCGGGGCTTTTTGGCAGCCCGCCAGGGCAAGCAGGCCCAGAGCCAGCAGAGCGGTGCATATTCTTCTCCTCATGGGCACCCCCTCCGTTTCATGCCTGGCGCGGGGGCGGATACATCCGCCCCTGCCACCTGAAAGCAGCGGGCGGCTGTCAGCCGCCCCTACAGGACCTCCCGGTACATGGCGGCGGCGTCCGCCTTGCCCACGTTGTCGGCCACCACCAGCACCTCCACCTTCACGGTGTTCTGTCCGAATTTCAGCTCCAGCTTGTCGCCCACCTTCACGTCGTAGCTGGCCTTCACCGTCCGGCCGTTGACGGACACCCGGTCGTTGTCGCAGGTCTCGTTGGCCACGGTGCGGCGCTTGATGAGCCGGGAGACCTTCAGCCATTTATCCAGTCGCATTGTATCCCTCCAAAATGAAGAAGCGCCGCCTTCCGGCGGCGCCTCCTGACATATCGCTCCCGATCAGCGGGCGACCGCGTCCTTCAGGGCCTTGCCGGCCTTAAACACCGGGGCCTTGGAAGCGGGGATGGGGATGGGCTCCTTGGTCTGGGGGTTGCGGCCCATGCGCTCGGCGCGGCTCTTCACCTCGAAGGAGCCAAAGCCCACCAGCTGGACCTTATCCCCCTTGCGAAGCGCCTCGGTAATGACGTCGATGGCCGCGGAGACAGCGGCTTCCGCGTCCTTTTTGGACAGCTCGGCCTTCTCCGCCACTTCAGCAACCAGTTCCATTTTGTTCATAGATTTCTCCTCCTGTGCATAGTTTGACAGTCCAAACCGGCCTGCCGCATTTATACTTAAAGCCCTTCCAGATCGGGGGCGTTAAGCCTCTTCCTCTTTGGCCCTATGCCAAAGCTCCTCCAGAGCCGGCACATCCAGCTTGTCCAGCGGGGCCTGGGCCAGCTCCTCCACCCGCCGGAACCGGCGGATGAACTTCCCGCAGGCCTTTTGCAGGGCCTCCTCTCCGTCCACCTGGGCGGAGAGGCCCACCTTGACGGCGGCGAAAAGCAGGTCTCCCAGCTCCTCCTCCACGTTGGAGCCCTCCCGCAGGGCGGTTTTCAGCTCCTCCAGCTCCTCACAAAGCTTGTCCAGGGCGGGGGAGGGGCCCCTCCAGTCAAAGCCCGCCTTGGCCGCCTTGCCCTGGAGCTTGGCCGCCCGGGCCAGGGCGGGCAGGGCCTGGGCCACGCTGTCCATGGCGTCTGCGGTGGTAGACTGGCCCTTTTCCGCCCGCTTCTGGGCGTCCCAGGCGGCCAGCGCCCCCTCCGGGCCGCTGGCGTCCGCCGTCCCGAAGACGTGGGGGTGGCGGTAGACCAGCTTTCGGCACACCCCGTCCACCACGTCGTCAAAGGTAAACCGGCCGGCCTCCTGGGCCATGCGGGCGTGGAACACCACCTGGAGCAGCACGTCGCCCAGCTCCTCCCGCAGGTTGTCCATGTCCATGCGGTCGATGGCGTCGGCCGCTTCATAGGCCTCCTCCAGCATGTTCTGCCGGATGGACTGATGGGTCTGGGCTTGGTCCCAGGGACAGCCGCCGGGGGCCCGCAGCCGGGCCATGATATCCAGCAGGTCCTCTATCCTATAGTTTTCCACCATTTGAGAATTTACCACATTTTATCTTCCTTATCAAGTCTTTTTTACTTACAATTGAAAAAAACGTTTGTAAGCGGGGGGTCAAAGCCTTAAAAGCCGGGCGATTTTGTCCCCCTTGGGCATCAGGGACAGGTCCTCCCGGGTGATGGCCCCCAGGGCCACCACCAGCACTCCGTAGACGGCCGCCGCCACGCCGATGGCCCCCAGGGTGCACAGGGCGTTGGCGGACCGGCTCAAAACCGCTTCTGCCCCCTCCTCGGGCGCCGCGCTGAGGACCTTGGAAGCCAGGCCGTACACCGCCCAGGCGGCCCCGCCCATGAGGACGGAGGCCAGCAGCGGCTTGGCGAAGACGTCGGCGTACCGGGGCCGGGTGGGCACCGCCCGGGAGACGATGACCAGATCCAGCAGCAGGCACAGGCCGAAGCAGGGGAGGTTGCCCACCGGGGCGCCGTAAATGCCCACGTTGGGCATGGCCACCACGATGTAGTTGGCCGCGATTTTCAGCCCGCCGCCCAGCACCATCACCACCACGGGCAGGGTGACGAAGCCGTGGGCCTGGAGGATGGAGTTGCACACCAGCACCAGGCACACCAGGATGTTGGCGAGCCCAAGCATGGACAGCAGGGGCCCGGCGATGTCCTTCTCCAGGGCGGGGTAGAGCATCTGCATGATGGGGGTGCCCATGACGAACAGGCCTATGCCCATGGGGCAGGCCAGCAGGGCGGTGACCCGCAGGGCGGCGCAGGAGATGCGGCTGGCCCCCCGGCGGTCCCGGCGGGTCAGCGCCCCGGAGACGGCGGGGATCACCGAAGCGGTGATGGCGGCCATCAGGGCGTTGGGCAGGTTATAGATGGTCAGCGCCCCGCTGTAGTTGCCGTAGAGGGTGCGGCTCACCGACTCCAGGGTGGTGTGGAGGGCCAGGGCGGCGGACTGCGCCGCGCCAGCGGCCAGATCCCGGTCCACCTGGGCGCTGAGGGCGGCCATGGTGGCGGGGGCGTCGGCGGCCAGCCCCTCCTTCCAGGCGGCGATGGCCTCCTCCAGGGGGGTGAAGTCCACATACCGGGCGTACAGCGCCCAGCACTCAGGCTTCTCCAGCAGCACCCGCTGGAGCTGGCCCTGGACCAGGCCGGCGTCCACCACGGTGACGATGCCCACCATGGAGGAGCCCAGCGTCACCGGGATGGCGATGCACAGGATGTCCCGGATGATGGTGGCCGAGCCGTCGGGCACGTCCCGGGATATCCGGGGCTCCTGGGACCGGGTGAGCATGAAATTCACAATCATATAGGCCAGGGCCACCATGGTGCCCACCGTCACGCCGGTGATGGCGCCGGCGGCGGCGATTTCCGGGGGCTGGCCCGCCTTGGTCAGGGCGTAGGCCAGGGACAGGCCGATGACCAGCTTGCACAGGGCCTCGATGATCTGGGAGATGGAGGTGGGGGTCATGTTCATGTGCCCCTGGGAGTAGCCCCGCAGGGCGGACAGGCATCCCACGCACACCACCGCCGGGGCCATGGCCTTGATGCCGGGGGCGGCCTTGGTGTCGTTCATGGTGGCGGCCAGCCAGTCGGCCCGGAAGAACATCACCAGGAAGGACGCGGCCCCCAGGGCCAGGAAGATCACCAGGGCCAGCCGGAAGGTCTTGCGCACCTGGTTCAGCCGCCCCTGGGCGTCGGCTTCGCTTACCAGCTTGGACACCGCCACCGGCAGTCCGGCGGTGGAGATGGTGAGCAGGACGGAGTAGATGTTGTAGGCGTTGGTAAAGTCGGTGCTCCCCTGGTCGCCGATGATGTTGACCAGGGGTATCTTGTAGAACATGCCAATGAGCTTTACCACCAGGATGCCCAGGGCCAGGACGGCCGCCCCGCCGAAGAAGGTGTTTTGTTTTTGTCCGCCGCTGCGGCGGGAGGACACGTTACGTCGGGCCATAGGCCGCCTCCTAAATATTTGAATCTGCTATCTGTCGTCCTGTTCTTTCAGCCGGACCAGCCCCAGCCCTCCGGGC
>JAAWNI010000064.1 GCA_022798855.1 Lawsonibacter sp.
CTGGGGAATCTCCAAATGCTTCAGCTGGTATTCCCCATACCGTCCCAGCTTCGGGTCTTTCAAAAAGTCCGGGTCGGGCTCCAGCTCCACTCCCGCCTCCTGGACCTGCCGGTAAAATTGGAGCAAAGGGGGATATTTCATCCAATTTGGGGTCTTTTCCTGTTCCACGTGAAACCTCCATCAGTTGGCTTTCAGCCGCACGGGCAGCACCATATAGGTGAAACTCTCCTCCCCCTCGGCGGGCAGGATGACGCAGGGGGCCACGCCGGAGGTAAACTCCATGCGCAGCTTCTCGGCGGGGGCGGCCTTGAGGGCGTCCATCAGGTACTTGTTGTTAAAGCCGATCTCCAGGCCCCCGCCGTCGCCGGTGACGGCGCACTGGTCGGCGGCGTCGCCGATGGCGGTCTTGGTGGTGATGGACACCATGCCGTCGCCAAAGACGCAGCGCAGGGGGGATTTCAGCTTCTCGCTGATGATGAGGGACACCCGCTCAATGGAGGACAGCAGGGCCCGGGCATCCACCTCTACTTTAATAGAGTTGTTCCGGGGGATGGCGCTGCGGTAGGCCAGGAAGTCGCCCTCCAGCCGGCGGCAGACCAGCACCGTGTCGCCGGTGCGGAACATGATGTGCCGCGCCCCCTGGGTGATGGTGACGGACTCCTCGCCGGAGCAGATCTTCTCCACCTCCCCCAGGGCGGAGCCGGGGACTACAAAGGAGAAGGAATCGGCCCCCTTTTTCTCCTCCACCCCCTCGTGGCGCAGGGCCAGCCGGTAGCCGTCCACTGAGACGATGGTCAGGCCCGTATCGTCCACCTCGAAGAGGGAGCCGGTGTGGACGGGGCGGCTCTCGTTGTCGCTGACGGCGAAACGGGTCTGCCCGATCATGGACCGCAGCAGCGGCTGGCCGATGGCCAGGGCGTTCTGCTGGTCCACGCTGGGCAGCTCGGGGAACTCCTCCGGGTCGGTGGCCAGGATGTTGAACTGGGACAGGCCGCATTTGATGTTGACCGTGTAGTTCTGAGAGGTAAAGACCACCACATCGTCGGGCATCTTCCGGACGATCTCGCCAAAGAGCCGGGCGGACAGGACCAGGCACCCCTTTTCGGTGACCTCGGCGGGGACGGTGACCTGAATGCCCGTCTCCAGGTTGTAGCCGGTAAGGCGCAGGGACTCTCCGGCGTCGATCAAAATGCCCTCCATGGCCGGAATGGAGCTTTTGGCGGCTACAGCCCGGGAGGCCACGGATACGGCGGCGGACAGCAGGGCCTTTTCACAGGAGAATTTCATGAAGCGGTTCCTCCAATCTCTTTCCCTCCCCCGCGATAGGAGGAGAGGATTTATTTCAGTAACAGTAGCCGTTAGGCGAAAAAAATGTGGAAAGACGGCGCAAAGCCTTGGGGCCGTAAGGAAAGCGGTTCAACAGGGGGTGTGGGGGAAAAAGATGGTTTTTCCACAAGGCCCCCTTTTGTCCACATTCCTCCACCAACATTCCACAAAAAAGTGTGGAAAATTCAGGTGTCAAATAGGGGTGGTTTTTAGGCAGAGGCGGCGGGGAAGCTCTTTTTGGTTCTTTTTCTCTCGAGAAAAAGAACGCCTGCCCCGGCGGGGGTTTTTACTCGTACCTGGCGTTGATATTGGTCGTGATATCCTTGACGATCTCCGCTTTCAGGGGGTCGTTTTTCACCAGGTCCTCGATGCGGTTCAGGGCGCTGAGCACGGTGGTGTGGTCACGGCTGAACTCCCGGCCGATCTCCTTCAGGGACAGGTTGGTCATGCGGCGGATCTGATACATGGCGATCTGCCGGGCCAGGGAGATGTCCTTGGAGCGGCCCTGGCCCCGGAGGATGGAGGGCTCCAGGTTGTAGAACTTGCAGACCTCCTCGATGATGACGTCGGCGGTGGGCAGGATGTCGGATTTCTCCTTAAAAATGTCCTTCACCGCCCGGATGACGGTGTTTTTGTCCACCGTGTCCCCGTTCAGGTCCTGGTAGGCCATGATCTTATTTACCGTGCCCTCGATCTGGCGCACGTTGGCGGTGATATTCTCCGCGATCAGCTGGATGATGTAGTCGGGCAGGTCCATCCCCATGCGGATGGACTTGTTTTTGATGATTGCCATGCGCGTCTCGTAGTCGGGGGGGACGATGTCGGCCAGCAGCCCCCACTCGAAGCGGGTTTTCAGGCGGTCCTCCAGCCGGAGCATCTCCTTGGGCGGCCGGTCGGAGGTGAAGACGATCTGTTTTTTCAGCTCGTAGAGGGTGTTGAAGGTGTGGAACATCTCCTCCTGGGTGGAGTCGCGGCCGGCGATGAACTGCACATCGTCCATGAGGAACACGTCCGCCCCCCGGTATTTGTCCCGGAACTCCTGGTTCCGGCCCTCGCGGATGGCGGAGATCAGCTCGTTGGTGAAGGAGTCCCCCTTGACGTAGATGATCTTATACTCCGGGTGGTTGGCGTGGATGGTGTGGGCGATGGAGTAAAGGAGGTGGGTCTTGCCCAGGCCGGAGTTGCCGAAGATGAAAAGGGGGTTGTAATTTTCCCCGGGGTTGTCGGCCACCTTCCGGGCGGCGGCGTGGGCGAATTTGTTGGAGGCCCCCACCACGAACCGGTCGAAGGTGTACTCCTCGGTGCCGGGGAGGAAGGAGGGGCGCTTCGACTCCTCCTGGAGGCTGTCCAGCTCCCCCTCGGTGAGCACCGTCACCTGGAAATTGGCGGAGAACAGCTCGTGCAGGGCGTTCTGGATGGGGGCGGCGTAGCGGGCGGCGATGATGTCCCGCTTGAATTTGGTGGGGCTGTAGAGGATGAAGCGGTCCTCCTCCAGGGAGACAGCCGTGGTATCGTCAAACCAGGTGTTCAGGGTGGTGGCGGTCATCTCCGACCCCATCAGGGCCTTGACCTTTTCCCATACTTCAGCAGCTGGATTCATGAGACGCCTCCTTCTTGAGATCCGCGGCCGGCGCGGACTTTTAAAGCGCCCCCTCTGTACCGGCAGAGAAGGCGGCTGAAAACAAAAATTTTCCCGTACCATACATTATACCAAAAAAATAGATTGACAGCAAGGTTTTTCCACATTTTTTATTTATAATCTATCAAAAATGGCCGGCAGGGCTTGTGGGTTCCGGCTTTGTGGGCTACAAGATATTGACAGCGGAGGGGAAACGGCGAAAAATCTCCCTTTCAGGCAAAAAGATGGTTGACAGCGGCCTTATTTATCCGCTATAATAGTAGGCGTATCTTTTAAGGCGGAGGGCTTGGGCCCCGTCCCTTAAAAGAAAAAACGCAGACCGCAGCCTGTGGCAGGGCTGTTGTTGGGCCGGGAAAGCCGGCTTGAGATCAAATGAGGAGGTGTCCCCCATGCTTCGTACCTATCAGCCCAAAAAGCGCCAGCGCTCCAAGGAGCACGGCTTCCGCAAGCGCATGGCTACCCGCAACGGCCGCAAGGTGCTGGCCCGCCGCCGCGCCAAGGGCCGCGCCCGTCTGACCCACTGAGGGAGGGCCGGCGGCCTGAGCCGCTTTTTCATCGGTGGAACGGGGCCGGATCTCGCATGAGACGGGACAGACAGTCGATATTGTGTACACATAGGGGCGTGGGAGAATTTCCCCCGCCCTCTCTGTGCATATGGAGGAAAACATGAAACACACCATACCGCTGAAACAAAATCATGAGTTCCGCCGGCTGTACAGCAAGGGAAAGAGCGCGGTGTCCCCCTATTTTGTGGTCTACTGCCGGAAAACCGGCCGGCCGGCCAGCCGCCTGGGCATCACCACCGGCGTGAAGCTGGGCAACGCCGTGAAGCGCAACCGGGCCCGCCGCCGCATTCGGGAGCTGTACCGCACCCGCGAGGAGAAGCTCCTCCCGGGCTATGACATCGTGATCGTGGCCCGGACCCGGGTAATCTACGGCCGGTATGGGGAGCTGGTGCGCTGCTTTGACCAGCAGATGAAAAAGCTGGGCCTGATCCCCCGGAAGGAGGACAGGCCGCTGTGAAGGCTCTGCTGCTGTCCCTGATCCGGTTCTACCGGCGCGCCGCCTCCCCCCTGCGCCCCCCCTGCTGCCGCTTTATCCCCACCTGCTCGGAGTACGCCCTGGAAGCGGTGGAGCGGTACGGCGCCGTCAAAGGGGGCTGGCTGGCCCTGCGCCGGATCGGGCGGTGCCACCCCTTCCACCGGCAGGAGTCCATCGAGTACGACCCAGTACCTTAACCTGCCCCCCTAACCTGCCCCCCTGGGGGGCTGTCAGCCGCGGGCTGACGAATGAAGTTGTATTCTTCACTTATGAATACAGCTTCTAAGAGGGCCCTCTCCGGCCCTTTGGGCCGCTTCCCCCTGGGGGAGCCAAGGCCGTAACTTGATATGCGGAGGTATTTTTGAGTGGGTATTTTTTTACAACCCTTTGCCTGGCTGCTGCTGTTCTTCTATAACCTGTTCAACAGCTACGGCCTGGCGCTGATCCTGTTCGGCGTCGTCATCAAGCTGGTCCTCTTCCCCGTCACCTTGAAGAGCAAGAAGAGCATGATCCAGACCACGATGCTGTCCAGCAAAATGCAGCAGCTGCAAAAGCAGTATGGCAAGGACAAGGAGCGCTATAACCTAGAGCTCCAGAAGCTCTATCAGCGGGAGAAGGTCAACCCCATGGGGGGCTGCCTCTGGTCCCTGATCCCCATGGTCGTCCTGATCGCCCTGTTCGGCATCATCCGGGAGCCCCTGACCTATTTCATGCACCTGTCCGTGGAGCAGATCCAGGCCCTGGCCGCCCAGCTGGACTGGGAGACGGTGTCGGTGGCCAACGGCTGGCTGTCCCAGTCCGCCATGGACAAGCTGCGGGAGCAGCTGGCCGACGGCAAGATTACCAGCCTGTTCCAGCACAATGTTGGCTATAACCAGATGTATCTGGTGTCCATGATTAACAGCGAAAACCTGGCCTCCCTCCAGTCCTTCCTCAACGGCCAGTTCGCCGGGGCCGGGGACAACCTTTTCGTGATGAACTTCCAGTTCCTGGGCCTGGACCTGTCCAAGATACCCACCTGGAAATTCTGGGCGGGGGGCGTGTCCCCCAGCTCCCTGGGCCTGTTTGTCCTGCCCATCGCCTCCACGGCGGTGTCCTACCTGTCCATGAAGGTGTCCATGGCCACCAACCAGATGAACAGCGGCACGGAAAACAAGCAGATGGACCAGACCAACAAGATGATGATGTGGATGATGCCGCTGATGTCCCTGTGGATCGGCTTCACCGTCCCCGCCGGCCTGTCCGTCTACTGGATTTCTCAGTATTTCATGCAGATGATCCAGGAGGTCATCTGCGGCAAGATGCTGAAAAAGGACTATGAAGCCGCCCGGGAAGCCGCCGCCAAGCGGGACGCCGAGGAGAAGGCGGAGGAGAAGCGCCGCAAGGAGGAGGCCCGCCTGGAGCGCCAGCGCCGGATCGAGGAGGAGAAGAAGAACCGGGGCAAAAAGAAGCCCAAGAAAAAGGAGGACGAGCCGGACCACGAGGGGGTCAACAAGGCGGACAGCCGGGAGGGCCTGCGGGCCTATGCCCGGGGCCGGTCCTATATCCCCGGCCGGTACGGCGGCGTGACCCCCTACACCGACCCCAACCAGCTTTTCCAGGCCATGCGGGCGGCTGAGGCCGGCAAAAAGGGCAAAAAGAAGGCCGGCAAGGCTGAGGAGCCCCAGGAGGAAAAGGAGGCCCCCCAGTTCCAGAAGCCCCAGGAATCTCAGGAGCCGGAGGGCGAAACTGTCGTGATCCAGGAGGAGGCCGCCGTTGAGGCTGAGGAAATCGAGGTCGAGGTGGAAGAGATTGAGATCGAGGTAGACGAGGAAGATAAGGAGGGCTAAGGAATGCTAAAATGGATTGAAACCACCGGGCGTTCCGAGGAGGACGCCATTGCCGCCGCCCTGTTCCAGCTGGGGCTGGACCGGGACGACGTATCTGTGGAAGTGATCGAGCGGGCCAAGTCCGGATTTCTGGGCTTTGGCAGCAACCCGGCCAAGGTCCGGGTGAGTTATGAGGAGGTGGACGGCAAGGCCCGCCCCATCCACGACGGATTCCAGCTGGAGGAAGCGCCCGCCCCGGCCCCCGTGGCGGAGGAGAAGCCGGCCCCGGAAGCCAAGCCGGTGATGAAGGAGATCCCCCAGCCCGTGAAGAAGGAGGAGCCCCCCGCCGCCCCTGTGGCTGAGGAGACTATCCTGGCCGCCAAGCCCGGCATGGCCGCCCCCAAGCACAGCCGCCCCCCCCGCCCCGAGCGCAGGGAGCGCCCTCGGCAGGAAGGCCGACTCCAGGCGGGGGACGAGGTGCTCATCGGCTCCGCCCCCACCCCCCGGGAGCCGGTTTCCGTGGAGCCCGCCAGCCCCGGCGACGAGAAGGCCGGCCGCATCCGGGCGTTCCTCACCGGCCTGATGGAGCATATGAAGGTCCAGGCCGTGCCGGAGGTTTTCATCACCAGCGAGGGCAACTATAAGGTCATCCTCCAGGGCCAGGACCTGGGGGCCATCATCGGCCGCCGGGGCGAGACTTTGGACGCCATCCAGCAGCTGACCAGCTACACCGTCAACCGGGGCCAGTCCAAGCGGGTGCGCATCCATGTGGACGCCGAGGGCTACCGCGCCAAGCGGGAGGAGTCCCTCCAGCGGCTGGCCGTCAAGGTGGCGGGCAAGGTGGTCAAGTACCGGAAGAACATGGCCCTGGAGCCCATGAACGCCTACGAGCGCCATGTGATCCACACCGCCCTCCAGGACTACAAGGGCGTCTCTACCTACTCCACCGGCGTGGAGCCCAACCGCCGCACCGTGGTGGCCTACGCCCCCCATCAGAGATAAATCTACAGGCGGAAGGGCTGTCCCTTCCGCCTTTTGTTGTGGACGGCTGCTGTAGGGGCGGATATCATCCGCCCGCGGTTTAAAAAGATATCCTGTATGGACGCGGGCGGCTGATAGCCGCCCCAACAAGAGAAAGGAGCATGGACCATGCCCACCCCCCTCTACGACGCCCTGAGACAGTACGCCGGCCGGGAACCCCTCCGCTTCCACATGCCGGGGCACAAGGGGATCATCTACCAGCCCTCAGACCTGCGGTGGATGGCCCCCATCGACGTCACCGAGCTGCCCGGGACGGGCAATCTCTACGAGCCCGGCGAGCCCTTCGACTCCGCCCAGGCCCTGTGGGCGGAGCTGTTCGGCTTTGACCAGTGCCAGTTCCTCACCGGGGGGTCCACCATGGGGGTCCACACCGGGCTGGCCCTGTGCGCCCCCCTGGGGGGCAAGGTGCTCATGGACCGGAACTGCCACCGCTCCGCCTTCAACGCCCTGGCCCTGCTGGACTTGGAACCCGTCTATCTGGAGCGGCCCTGGCTGAGGGATGAGAACTTGATCGGCCCCGCCTCCCCGGGGGATGTGGAGAAGGCCCTGGAGGAACACCCGGAGGTCAAAACGGTGTGTATTACCTCCCCCACATATGCCGGGGTGTTGTCGAATATCGGGGCCATTGCCCAGATCGTCCACGCCCGGGGCGGAAAGCTCTTTGTGGACGGCGCCCACGGGGCCCACCTGCCCTTTTTGGGGCTGGCCCCCTTCTGGGGGGCGGACGCGGTGGCGGTGAGCGCCCACAAGACCCTCCCCGCCATGGGGCAGTCCGCCCTGCTGTTCGTCAATGGGATGGACCCCGACCTGGTGCGGCGGACCGCTTCCATTTTTGGCACCTCCAGCCCCTCCTACCCCATGATGGCTTCCCTGGACGTGGTCCGGGACTGGATGGTGCGGTGGGGGGCGGAGAAGTACCAGCGGGCCGCCGTCCAGGTGGCCGAGCTGCGGCAGAGATTCCCCAGCCTGACCGACAAGCCCTACCGGGGCTTTTCCCTGGACCCCACCCGCTTTGTGCTGAAGGTGAAGGACGGCCCCGCCTTTGTCCAGGCCCTGGAAAAGCAAGGCTATGTGCCCGAGATGGAGGACGGGGGCCATGTGGTCTTCATCTGCACCTGTCAGGATACGGGGAAGGCCATCCCCTATTTGGGCAACCGGCTGGAGGAGCTGCGGGATGAAATGGGGGACTGCCCCCCTATCCCCGCCCCGCCCATCCCGGAGCGGGTGCTCTCCCCCCGGCAGGCCCTCTTCGCCCCCAGCCAGGTTTGGCCTTTGGAGGACTGCGAGGGGGAGGTTTCCGCCTGCCAGATCGCCCCCTACCCCCCGGGCGTCCCGGTGGTGGCCCCCGGGGAGCGGATTTCAAAAAAAGAACTGGCCTATTTGCGGAAAATAGGGTATAATATGCTGTCAGAGATTCGGACGGTGTTATCGTAGGGGCGGATACCATCCGCCTGCGGGAAAAATCGGCTTGTAGGGCGTGACCACTGGGCCCGCCGCCTATTCAGGACGGGGCGCCGGGGCCGCCGCCCCCTACGGAAAGCGTTATCCAAAGTGGGAGGGATTTTATGAACCTATCCGCCTTAGCGGGAAACCAGCGGGTCAAAGAGCAGCTGTCCCAACAGGAGGGGGGGCGGGGGCTCTCCCACGCCTACATTATCTCCGGCCCCGCCGGCTCCGGGCGGCACACCCTGGCCGGGCTTCTGGCGGCGGCGGTCCTGTGCTCCGGAGGGGAGAAGCCCTGCGGACAGTGCGGCCCCTGCCAGAAGGCGCTGAAAGGCATCCACCCCGACGTTTCGGTGGTGTCCGGGCCGGAGCGGGGAAAGCCCATCACGGTGGACCAGGTCCGGGCCCTGCGCTCCGACGCCTACGTCCGGCCCAACGAGGGGGAGCGGAAGGTCTACCTTCTGGAGGACGCGGACCAGATGAACCCCTCCGCCCAGAACGCCATGCTCAAGCTGCTGGAGGAGGGACCCCCCTACGCCGTTTTCCTGCTGATCGCCGGCAACCCCGGGGGGCTGCTCCAGACGGTGCGCTCCCGGTGTGGGGAGCTGGCCCTGACCCCGCCCTCGGAGCCGGCGGGGGATGAGGGTGGCCGGGAGCGCCAGGCCCTGGCCCGAAAGCTGGCCGCCGCCCTGGAGCGGGGCGGGGAGCTGGAGCTGCTGGAAGCGGCGATGGCCTTGGACGGCAAGATCCCCCGGGAGGAGCTGGTTTCCTTGCTGGATCTGGTGGAGGCGGAGCTGGCCCGCCGTGCGGTCCAGGGGGGCGGGCGCCGCCGCCTGCTGCGGGCGTCCGGGCTGGTGAGGGAGCTGAACGCCGCCGCCAGGCTTAACGTCAACGGGGGCCAGCTGGCGGGCTGGCTGTGCGCCGGAATGTTCCAGAGCAATCTGTAATTGATTGAGGAGAATATACCTATGGTAGAAATTATCAGCATCCGCTTTAAAAATGGCGGGAAAGAGTACTATTTCAACCCCAACGGGGTCCAGTTCCAGGTGGGGGACGGGGTGATCGTGGAGACGGCCCGGGGGACGGAGTACGCCCAGTGCGTCCGGGGCAACACTATGATCGACGAGATCGAGCTCACCGCCCCCCTGCGCCCGGTGGTGCGCGCGGCCACCCAGGAGGACGCCAGGACCCTGGAGAAGAACAAGGAGCGGGAGAAGCGGTCCTTTGCCATCTGCCAGCAGAAAATCGCCGAGCACGGCCTGGACATGAAGCTGGTCAGCGCCGAGTACAGCTTTGACGGCAGCAAGATCCTCTTTTTCTTCACCTCCGACGGCCGGGTGGACTTCCGGGCCCTGGTGAAGGACCTGGCCAGCGCCCTGCATACCCGCATCGAGCTGCGGCAGATCGGCGTCCGGGACGAAGCCAAGCTGCTGGGGGGGCTGGGCATCTGTGGAAAGCCCTTCTGCTGCTCCCAGTTCCTGGAGGAGTTCCAGCCCGTTTCCATCAAAATGGCTAAGACACAGAACCTGTCCCTCAACCCCACCAAGATTTCCGGCACCTGCGGGCGGCTGATGTGCTGCTTGAAATTTGAGCAGGAGGCCTATGAGGACCTGGTGAAGCACGCCCCCAAGCAGGAGTCCTTTGTGGAGACCCCCGACGGGGCGGGGACGGTGACGGGGATCAACCTCCTGCGCCAGACCGCCCAGGTCCGGCTGGAGTCCGACCCGGAGAGCCCCAAGACCTATCACAACTGTGAGCTGTGCGTGGTCCGCAGCGGCAAGGGCAAGCGGCCCGAGGGCTATGTGGAGCCCCCCCTGGAGGAGCTGGCCAAGCTGCGCCGCCCCAGCGAGGAGCCGGAGAAGGTGACCGAGGAGGACTCCCTGGCGGCGGCCATCGAAGCGGCCTTCCCCAGCCGCCCCCCCCAGCTGGAACAGCGGGAGGTCCAGGAGGAGCGCCGCCCCGGCCGCCGGAACCACCGACGCCGCCCCAGAGGGGAGACAAAACCTGAAAATCAGGAGCAGCGGCCCAAGGAAGCCGTCCAGCAGCCCAAGGGGGAGGGGCCCGGCCGTCCCAACCGCCGGAACTACCGCCGCCGCCCGAAGGGCGGCGGCGGCAGGCCGCCGGAGACTCAGGGCTGAGCGGCGGCATAGACTGCGGCCCTACAGAACGGCCCTTGGGAGCGCCCCAAGCCCCCCTTGTCAAAGGGGGGCGCCCCCGCAGGGGGCGGGGGGATTCCGTCAGACGAAACAGTTGGAAGAAAAAGAATCCCCCAGTCAGCGGCTTGCGCCGCTGCCAGCCCCCTTTAGCAAGGGGGCCTTTGGAGCAGGACTGGGGCCTTCAAGCACCCAAGCCCCCCTTGCCAAAGGGGGGTGCCCCCGTAGGGGG
>JAAWNI010000065.1 GCA_022798855.1 Lawsonibacter sp.
GGCCGTGCTGGACGCCGACATCACCGGCCCCTCCATCCCCACCGCCTTCGGCATCCACCAGCGGGCCACCGGCTCCGACGCGGGCATCGACCCCGCCGTCTCCGCCGGGGGAATCAAGCTCATGTCCCTGAACCTCCTCTCCGCCAACGAGACCGACCCGGTGATCTGGCGGGGCCCGGTCATCGCCGGGGTGGTCACCCAGTTCTGGCAGGAGGTCATCTGGGGCGACGTGGACTATATGTTCGTGGACATGCCCCCCGGCACCGGCGACGTGCCCCTCACCGTCTTCCAGTCCCTCCCCGTGGACGGGGTGGTCGTGGTCACCTCCCCCCAGGACCTGGTTTCCATGATCGTGGCCAAGGCGGTGAACATGGCTAAGATGATGGACATCCCCGTGCTGGGCCTGGTGGAGAACTACAGCTATTTCCAGTGCCCCGACTGCGGCAAGCAGCACGCTATTTTTGGCGAGAGCCACATCGACAAGGTGGCCGCTGAGCTGGAGGTCCCCGTCCTGGCCAAGCTGCCCATAGACCCCGCCCTGGCCGCCGCCTTCGACGCTGGGAAAATTGAGGACTTCCCCACCAACTATATGGCCCAGCTGGCCAACCAGCTGGACGGCTAAAAACACCCCCGCCTGGAACGGTCCGCTTTGACCGTCCTGGGCGGGGGGTTTTAGTTTTTGCTTTCTGGAACAAATGGATCAGCAACTTCTAATCCTTCCGGGACAAAAGGCTCCGTGCTTTCCACAGCAGGATAATCCGATGAACCGGGGACAACACTGACCTCAACTCCGCCGTTCACAAAGTCAAGCATAATAAGGTCGTCTGGTCCCGCATTTATGATTTCATTGGCAAGCTCAGCCCCCAATTGCTCCGTCAAAGCAGACAGGGGATCAACAGGTAATCCTTCTGAATTTTCATAGCCCTCATAAACTATGGTATCTACCAGTTTGGAAGAACCCTTCGTTTCATCATTGGACACATTTGAAGCATTTGCCCCAAAAATCAAACCCGAAAGCACTAAAATCCCACAACAAGCAATCCCCCAAAAACGTCTCATATAAACTCCTCCATTCATTATGATTGTGCTAGTGTACACTACTTGTCCTTTCCATCTTTATTATATATTTATCACAATAATTTGTCAAGCTAGAACTCAACTTTTATTAAGAACATGACAAATTTCTCTCCGTGGAACTTTTCTGTCCCCAGGCGAAAAAATTACTCACCATTATGCATATTTCCATTTTCAAACAGCGCCTAACAGGGTAGCATGAGGAAAATGACATTTGCGGAAAGGGGTGTTTCAATGAAAGTTTTGCGGGGGGTAAACCGCTCCGTCCGGCGGAGCTTTTATGTTCCGCACCATTCCGCTTCCTTCTCCAGAAGATTGGAATAATCCTCCAGAAAGGCAAACAGCAGGTTCAAATTCTCATCGTCATTTTTCCGCAGGCAGTTTTCAAAAAGCAGCTCCAGAAAATGATGAAACACAATCCGCTGGCTGATGTGCAGGGAAGCCCGCGTGCGCACTATGTCGTTTATTTCAGACGGCATGGGCGTCCGCCGGATCAGCGCGGCACAGTCGCTGAGCCTGTTTTCCCAGTCCAGCAGCTCCTTCCAGAGGGCTTTTTCCTCCGGGTCCTCACAGTACGTCCACCGCCGGTAGTCTGGCAGCGCCTTTTCCAAGGTCTGGAAATCTTTCCAGGCTTTTTTTCGTTCCATTTTTGTTTCCTCCACGGTTTTAAGGCCATTCTAACATATATATCAGAAATATTCAACAATGATTTCTAATATATCAATAAATGTTAAAATATATTAGAATTTAACCATAGAACGGAGGGGGATAGCGTGTCTTTTACGATTAAAAACACAAAAAACAAGGCGGAAGCAATCTACAAATCGTTGTATATCTCCAAATCCCTTGCGGACCAGGTTCAGAAAGTCGCCAGCGAAAACAACACCAGCTTTAATAACGTGGTCATCAGCATGATTGAATTTTGCCTGACCGACAAGGAGTAAATGCCCGGAACGGTTTTCATGAATCGAACCGGGCATTTTTATCCTGTTTTCTTTGATTCAACCACCGGTTGATTGCCAAACCCGCGCCCAAGAGGTAAAATGGCGGCAAGGAGGTGGGGCAATGGACGCAGTAAAGACCGGAGAGCTGATTGCTCAGGTACGCAGAGAAAGACAGCTGACCCAGAGGAATCTGGCGGAGGGGCTTCATGTGTCGGTCCAGGCGGTGAGCAAATGGGAGCGGGGTTTGAACTGCCCCGACATCGGCCTGCTGGAGCCTTTGGCCGAAGCCCTGGATCTCACCGTCACCGAGCTGCTTTCGGGGCGGCGTGGGGAGGAGCCGAAGGAGGAGGCCGTCCGGGACTCCCTGCGCTTCGGGGAGCACCAGCTGCGGCCCAAGATCAGGCGCTGGAAGCGGCTGTTTATCACGGCCGCCGTCCTGCTGCTGGCCGTTGCGCTGGGGCTTGGCTATGTGTGGGTGCGGGGCAACACCGAATGGCTCCCCCAGCGGGAGACAGTGGTCCGCCCGGTGGACGTGACCAGCCGGGAATCCACCATGGCCCGGGCCGCCGGAAAGCTGACGGGCCTGCTCTACCGGGTGGAGTTTGCCGACGGCGTGTCCCGATGCTCCTTCCGGTGGGAGCTGTGGACCCACCAGGGCCTGGAGCGGAGCTGGCCCGCGGGCGAGCGGGAGCGGTATGGGGACGGACGGCGCAAGCTAATCGCCGTCGCCTATTCCACCGACGCGCCCCGGCTTGATTATGGAATTTCCCTGGAGACGCCCAGCGGGATAGCCGTGCATGGGCTGAACGGCACGCTGGAGCTGTCCTATATGGGACAGGCACACGCCTTCTCCCCTCTGGAACAGCGGACAGAGGTGGACCGGGAAGAAGGGGCCGTCCTCCTGGCCCTCACCCTGAACCCCGAGGGCCGGCTCCCTGCCGAGGATATCGCCGACGCCAAATCCGGCTGCGTCAGCGCCCTCCCCAAGGATGAGCAGACCGCCCACCTTTTGCTGAAAATGTATTGCGAATAAATGGCGATTCCCCGTCGGCCGCCGGGGAATTTTTCTGTCCCGGCCAAAAAAATCCCTTGACAATTTCCTGGGTTTATGGTAAAACCCAGGTAGTAAGTTATAGCTAACCAAACAGGAGGAACCATATGAGCAAAAGAACTTTAGAAGATCTGGCGCCCGGCCAGAGCGGGACCATCCTGTCCATCGCCAACAAATCGGGGAGTGTGAAGCGCCGTCTGGTGGACATGGGGCTCACTCCGGGCACCGAGGTCCGGGTGACGAAAATCGCCCCTCTGGGGGACCCCATCGAAGTATCCCTCCGGGGGTACGAGCTCTCTCTGCGCAAGGAGGACGCCGGCCAGATCGTCATGGGCCAGCCCCGGCCCCGGAGCTTGGGCGCGGCCCAGAGCTGCTCCGGAAGATGCCTGGGCTGCGCCAACGCGGGCGGCTGCACCGCCTTCCGAGCCGTGACCCGGCCCGACCCGGAGACGGCCCGCCGCCAGCTGAAGGCCCACGAGCACGAGCTGGAGGCCCACGGCGGCCGCTACGACCCCGCCGAGCACGACAGGCGGGCCATGCGGATCGCCCTGGCGGGCAACCCCAACTGCGGCAAGACCACCCTCTTCAACGCCCTCACCGGCTCCAACCAGTACGTAGGCAACTGGCCCGGCGTCACGGTGGAGAAGAAGGAGGGCTCCGCCCACATCGGCGGCCGGACGGTGACGGTGGTGGACCTGCCGGGCATCTACTCCCTGTCCCCCTACTCCATGGAGGAGATCGTGGCCCGGGACTTCATCATCGGCGAGGGCCCCGACTGCGTCATCGACATTGTGGACGCCACCAACCTGGAGCGCAACCTGTACCTCACCGTCCAGCTGCTGGAGCTGGAGCGGCCCACGGTGGTGGCTCTGAACTTCATGGACGAGGTGGCCAAGCGGGGGGACAAAATCGACGTGGACCGGCTGTCCAAGGAGCTGGGGGTGCCGGTCATCCCCATCACCGCCCGCACCGGCGAGGGCATTGAGCTGCTGATGCACACCGCCCACCGGCAGATGCACCTGGGGGTGACCATCGAGCCCGACGACCTCTACGACGACTACACCCACGACATCCACCACCGCATGGGCGAGCTGCTCCATGACTACGCCTACGCCGCCAATCTGCCCGCCCACTGGGCCTCCATCAAGCTGCTGGAGGGGGACTCGATTGTGGAGAAGGCCCTGAACCTGCCCCAGGAGGTCCAGCGGCGGCTGGACGCCCTGGTGGCGGAGTATGAGGACTCCAGCGGCCTGGGGGACCGGGAGACCCTCGTGGCCGACAGCCGCTACCAGTACATCCAGAAGGTGGTGGGGGCGTCGGTGGAGCGGGGGGGCGCGCCCGGGGAGCGCACCCTCAGCGAGAAGATCGACCAGATCGTCACCCACCGGGTGCTGGCCATCCCCCTGTTTCTGTGCACCATGCTGGTGATGTTCGTCATCACCTTCGGCCCCTTCGGCTCCTGGCTGTCCGACGGGGTGGGGGCGGGGATTGACGCCCTGGCCCAGTGGCTGGCCCCCGCCCTGGAGGGGCTGGGGGCGTCCCCTGTGCTCATCTCCCTGGCCTGCGACGGCATCATCGCCGGGGTAGGGGGGGTGCTCACCTTCCTGCCCCAGATCGCCCTGCTTTTCTTCTTCCTGTCCCTGCTGGAGGACTCGGGCTATATGTCCCGGGCGGCCTTCATCATGGACCGGGCCCTGCGCCGGTTCGGGCTGAGCGGCAAGGCCTTCATCCCCATGCTCATGGGCTTCGGCTGCTCCGTGCCCGCCATCATGGGCGCCCGGACCATGGAGAACGAGAAGGACCGGCGGATGACCATCCTGCTGGTGCCCTTCATGTCCTGCTCCGCCAAGCTGCCCGTCTACGGGCTCATCTCCGCCGCCTTCTTCGGCCCCTGGGCGGGGTTGGTGGTCTTCGGGCTGTACATCACCGGCATGCTGGTGGGCATCGCCTCCGGCCTGTTCTTCAAAAAGACCCTCTTTGCCGGGGAGCCCGCCCCCTTCGTGCTGGAGCTGCCCCCCTACCGCCTGCCCTCCCTGGGCAACATGCTCACCCACGTGTGGCAGAAGGTGCGGGGCTTCCTGGTGAAGGCCGGGACCCTGATCCTCCTCATGTCCATGGTGCTGTGGCTGCTCCAGTCCTTCGACTTCTCCCTGCGCATGGTGGACGACCCCACCCACAGCATGCTGGGAGCCCTGGGCAACGTGATCGCCCCCCTATTCGCCCCCTGCGGCTTCGGGCACTGGCAGGCCGCCGTGGCCCTGCTCACCGGGCTCATCGCCAAGGAGATGGTGGTGTCCTCCCTTTCCATGTTCTACGGCTTCTCCCTCACCGCCGCCAGCGGGGAGGTAGCTGCCGCCATGACCGGCTTCACCCCCCTGTCCGCCTTCGCCATGCTGGTGTTCATTTTGCTGTACGTCCCCTGCGTGGCGGCGGTGTCCACCCTCTTCAAGGAGATGCAGAGCCGCAAATGGGCCTGGTTCTCCATCGCCTGGCAGATGGGCTGCGCCTACGTGGTGTCTCTGCTGGTGTACCAGATCGGGAGCTTGTTCCTGTGACGGTAGATTCCGGTAGGGGCGGATATCATCCGCCCGCGGAAATCGCAGTAAACCCATCAACATGGGTGGCCTGTAGCCACCCCTAAGGAGAAAGGGGGCAAATATGGTAAATATCCTGTTCTGGCTCTTCCTGCTGGCCATGGACTTGTTGCTCCCGGGGCTGATGATCGGCTTTGGGAAGGAATTTATAAAAAATCCCCCCACAGAAATCAACCCAGGCTTTGGCTACCGCACACCCAGGTCCTCAAAAAATCAGGACACCTGGGACTTCGCCCAGAAATATATGGGGAAACTCTGGCATCGGGCGGGCCAGGTGCTGCTGCCCCCCTCTCTTGTGCCGCTGTTGTTCGTGCTGGGCCGGGATGTAGGGCTGGTAGGCGCTGTAGGCATGGCTGTCTGCGGGGCGCAGCTGGTGGTGATGCTGGGGTCCATCCTGGTTGTGGAGCGGGCCTTGAAAAAGAATTTTGACAAAGACGGCAACAGGCGGTAAAATCGAATGCGGGGCCTGCCGTCTTTGACGGGCCCCGCAAAAACAAGAGGAATGGACTGATTTTGTGATAAAACTGATCTCTCTGGACCTGGACGGCACCCTTTTAGACCCCCAGGGCCGGATTACGGAATCCTCCAAGAAGGCCATCGCCAAAGCCCGGGCCGCGGGGGTGCGGGTGGTGCTCAACACCGGCCGGCCGGCGCCGGAGGCCCTGTGGTTCGCCCAGGAGGCGGGGCTGGACGAGGTGAACGCCTGCCTGGGGGGCGCGGCCCTGGTGGAGCGGACAGGGGGGAGGACCACCAGCCGCCGGGACATCCCGGAGCCCTCGGCCCGGCGGGTGCTGGAGCTGTGCCTGGGCCGTGAGATTGAGCTGATGATCTTCGCCGGGGACGAGATTTTAATGGACCCCTTCTCCCAGGCCTCTCTGGAGCGGACCTACCCCTATCCCGCCTTCCACAACGCGGCCCGGGCGGTGGCGGACCCCATCGCCTATATGGAGTCCAGGGGCCTGCCCCTGACCAAGCTCCACGGGGACTGGAACCCCGGCCGCTACCCCCTGGAGGAGCTGGCCGCCCTGCCCGGCGTGGCCCTCACCTCCTCCAACCCCCACGACTTCGAGGTGGTGGCCCAGGGGGTGGACAAGGGGCGGTCCCTGGGCCAGCTGGCCGGGCTGTACGGCGTCCCGCTGGCGGAGTGCGCCGCCGTGGGGGACAGCGGCAACGATCTGGCCATGCTCCGGGCGGCGGGCCTGCCCATCGCCATGGGCAACGCGTCCCAGGCGGTGAAGGAAGCCGCCGCCCGCACCGCACCCTCCAACGGCCAGGAGGGGGTGGCCTGGGCCATTTTGAGCTGCCTGGAGTAATAAAAAACGGTTCCCTGGAGCAATTAACTCCAGGGAACCGCAATTTTTATCCCACCAGCGCTGTCCAGGCGGCGGAGACGAAGAAGGCGAGGATCAGTCCGGGGAGCAGGTTCAGCCCCTTGATATCCTCTTTGATTTTGCACAGCCGCAGGCCGGCCACGAAGGTAACGATGCCGCCCACGGCGGAGAAGTCGGCGATCATCACGTCGGTGATGGCCCCCTGGACCAGGTGGGCCACCCCGAAGAGGGCCATGTAGACGCACAGCTGGGGCAGGCACAGGCAGGGGATGATCTTCCCCAGCAGGGCGGCGAAGATGCAGGCGGTGACGCAGTCCAAAATGGCCTTGGTGACCAAAATGCTGCCGTCGCCGGTGAGGCCCTCGTTCAGCGCCCCGAACCAGCCCGTCCCGCCGCAGCAGAACAAAATCAGCGCCGCGCTTACCTGGGCCAGATAGGCCCCGTCCGCCCCGCCGCCCATGAGCCTGCCCGTCACGGCGGTGGCCAGGCTGTTGATTCGGTCCTCCAGGCGGATTGCTTCCCCCACAAGCGCCCCCAGCAGCAGCGCCAGGATGACGGCGGACAGGTTCTTGGCCCGGATGATCAGCACAATGCCCATGACGATGGCGGCGATGCCCAGCAGGTTGTTGAGCAGCTTTTTCCACCGGTCCCCCAGCCGGGCGCTGAGGACGCAGCCCACCAGCGCCCCGCACAGAGTGGCGGAGACATCGGTAAAAATTCCAATCGGCATACCAGCCACCTCAGATGTCCAGGGCTGCGTGGTAGCCCTGATAGACGGCGTTGGTAATGTTGGACACCCGATTGCAGTCCCCGATCTCCCGCACCCAGGGGGCGCAGGCGCGCAGGGCCATCACCGCATCCCGGTTGGACCGCTGGCCCACGGCGCAGACCACCGTCCGGCCGGGGATGAGCACCTCGCGGCCCTCCTTGTCCCTGCACACCAGCCCCTCCGGGGTCACCCGCAGGCCGGCGTGCTCCAGGTGGACGGTGGCATACCGGTCCACCTTCTCCATGAGGATGGGCCGGTGGCGGATGTTGCAGTCCACCGCCAGGGAATCCCGCATCTCCACCAGATGGACGGCCTTGCCCTCCATCCCCAGGTGGACGGCGCACTCACAGCCCGCCAGGCCGCCGCCCAAGACAACGACGGAGTCTCCGACTTTTTCTTTTTCCAGGTAGTAGTTGTTGACGATGACCACATTGTCCCCGTCGATGCCAGGCAGGGGCGGGACGATGGGGCTGCTGCCCACCGCCAGGATCAGAGCTTCCGGGGCCAGCTCATGCAGGAGCTCCGGGGTGGCTTCGGTGTTGAGGCGGACCTCCACTCCGGCCAGCTCCAGCTGGCGGGCCAGGGTGAGGCCCAGCTGATACATCTCATACTTGAAGGGCAGGGCCTGCTCACTCTTCAGAATGCCGCCCAGCTCCCCGGTTTTCTCCAGAAGTATGACGCTGTGGCCCCGCTGGGCGGCTGTGAGGGCGGCTTTCATGCCCCCCACGCCGCCGCCGGCTACTACAACGTTCTTCTTCACGGCTGCGGGCCTGACCTCCATCCCCTCGACCTCCCGGCCGATGAGCGGGTTGACGGTGCACCGCCGGGTGCCGGTGGTGGGCCGCTCCGCCATGCAGGTGAAGCACCGCAGGCACCGGACGATCTCGTCCTCCCGGTTGGCCATTACCTTGTTGGGCAGCTCCGGGTCGGCCAGCAGGGCACGGGCCATATAGACCACGTCCGCCTTGCCGCTGGCGATAATCTCCTCCATCTGGGCGGGGTCGTTGAGCCCGCCGATGGCGGCCACCGGCTTGCTGACGTGCTTTTTAATCTCGGCGGCCAGATGGACGTTGTCCCCGTGGGGGGCGAACATGGGCAGGTGGGTGCGGAAAAAGCCAAACTGATAGGATCCGGCGGAGGCGTGGATCAGGTCCACCAGGTCCTCCAGGGCGTGGGCGATCTCACAGCCCTCCGCCAAATCGTAGCCGCCCTCGAAGAGCTCCGCGCCGCTCATCCGCAGCTCAATGGGGAAGCCGGGGCCTACCGCGTCCCGGACGGACTGGAGCACCTCCCGGGCGAAGCGCAGCCGGTTCTCGAAGGAGCCTCCGTACCCGTCGGCGCGGTGGTTGAAGGCGGGAGACAGAAACTGGTTCACCAGCCAGCCGTGGCCGGCGTGGACCATGACCATCTGGAAGCCCGCCCGCTTGCACAGGGCGGCGGTTTCGCCGTAGGCCTTTACAATGTCGGCGATTTGCTCCTCGGCCAGCGCCTTGACGGGGATGCCGTCGGGCCGGACCCAGTCGCTGGGGCCGAACTGGGCCAGCCCCTTCTTCTTGTCCTTGTCCACCAGATAGGTGCCGGCGTACTGGCCGGAGTGGCTCAGCTCCACGCTGGGCACCGCCCCGTGGCGGGCCACGGCGTCGGCCAAAAAGGTCCAGCTGGCCAAATTGCCGGGGGTCTTCAGGTCCAGGTGGAACATGTGGGAGGCATCTGTCTCCGGGTGGACCACCAGCTCACTGGCGGTGACGGCGGCGGCGCCCCCCTTGGCCCGCAGCTCGTAGAAGCCGGGGGTCCGGGGGCCGACACAGCAGTCGGCGGTGATGTCGGTGCCCCCCATGGGGGCGGAAAACATGCGGTTGCGGAAATTTACCCGGCCTATGGTGATGGGGGAACAGAGGTGGGGGTATTTTTGTTCCATGGAAAAACTCCTCTCTTGTGTCTGGTTGTCCGCCCCTACAGCCCCTCCCGCTCCCGCTGGAAGGCCTCCCGGAACATGGTCAAAAAGTCCTCGGTGCTGGGGGGGAGGTAGGCCCCCTTCCGGTAAAGGAGGCAGAAGTCATATCCCGTCCCCGGGGTGTCCAGCGACAGGCAGCGGATATTTTGGGAGCCCCGGATATAGGAGGACATCACCTCCGGGGTAAAGGTGCACCCCAGGCCGTTGGCCACCGCCTCCAGGGCCCCGTCCAGGGTGCGGGACTGCATGGAGATGGAGTAGGAAATTCGGTTTCCGTCCAGGATGCTGTCAGCAAACTGGCGGATGCGGTGGGATTTGCTCAGCAAAACGAAGGAGCAGCCCTCCAGCTGGCCGGGATGGACCACAGGATATTTAAACCGCTCGGAATGCTCCGCCGCCTGGACCAGGGGGTGGTCCTTGTGGACGGCCAGCACATACTCCTGTCGGGCTACAGGCAGATACTCAAAGCAGTCCCGTTTTTTGGTAATATTCACCGCGATGCAGTCCAGCTCCAGCCCCTCCAGCATCTCCTCCAGCTTGTCGCTGCCGAACTCGTTCAGGGTCAGGGCGATGTTGGGGTATTTCTTTTTGAATTGAGGGATGACGGAAAAGATGGTAAAGGGCCGGCGGATGCCGGTGATCCCCACCCGGAGCCGCCCCCGGTCCATCCGGGCGATGTCGTCCAGCTCGGCCCGCATGTGGGCCTGGATGGCGAAAATCTGCTTGATGTGCTCCAGGTAGCACTCCCCGGCGTAGGTGAGCACCATGCGGTTGTCGAT
>JAAWNI010000066.1 GCA_022798855.1 Lawsonibacter sp.
TGACCATCCAAATCTAGGAGGGAATTCTATGCCAGAAAAGGTCGTGCCCGGCCCCGTCTGCGAGGACCGCAGTATCCGGGAGGCCGTGTGCATACACACAAGAAAGATCTTTGACTCATGCCGTGATAAAGACTGCGTGGAGGATCTCAGAGTTTACCCCACCCGCTGTTCCCAGGAGGTGATCGACCGGGCGCAGTCCGTCAAGGCCGGGTCCGCCGAGCTGCTGTACGCGTACATTGATGTGGAACCGGTCACCTTCAACCGGGGCTTTTATACCGTTGACGTCCGGTACTTCTACCGGATTACCGCCGACGCCTTTGTGGGCGCCGCCCGCCCGGTGCAGGTCTGCGGCCTGGCGGTATTCAGCAAGCGGGCTGTCCTCTTTGGAAGCGAGAGCGGCTCCAAGAGCTTCACCTCGGAGAACAACGAGTGCCAGGTCCAGTGCGTCCCCCAGTCCAACCTGCCCACCGCGGTGGTGGAAGCGGTGGACCCGCTGATCCTGAACCTGAAGCTGGTGGACGTCTGCGAGTGCCGCCCCTGCGACTGCGGCTGTGTGGACATTCCCATGGCGGTGGTTTCCTGCTTCGGCGACGAGTTGGTGTTTGGTGGAGATCAGCACCGGATGTTTATCACCCTGGGCCAGTTCTCCATCATCCGCATGGAGCGGGACACCCAGCTGCTCATCCCCGCTTACGACTACTGCATCCCCACCAAGGATTGCAGCTGCGGCGAGGACCACTGCCAGGAGGACCCCTGCGACCTGTTCCGCCAGGTCCAGTTCCCCGTGGACGAGTTCTTCCCGCCCAACACCATCACCACCACCAGCAGCGCCAACAGCTGCTGCTGCCGGTAAAAGAGGGGTCCGCCCAATGGGCGGACCCTTTCGCTTAATGATAGCCAGCAGATTCCAACCGATGGGGGATTTTGGGAGCGTGTTCCTGTCCAATCCCCGCTACATCAGCGGCGCGAAGACCCGCAAAATGCTGCGGTAGAGCTGGAGGAGGATGTTCAAGTGCTTGAACTGCCGCAGGGAGCAGGGCTGGGAAACCTTCAAGGTGGCTTCGAAGTCCTTGCGGATGTCCTGGATGCAGGGGGCCTCGCACATCCATACGCCATTCTCAAAGTGGAGGAACAGGCTGCGGTAGTCCAGGTTGACGGTGCCCACGGCGGCAAAGCGGTCGTCTACAACGAAGTTCTTGGCGTGGATGAAGCCGGGGGTGTACTCGTAAATTTTCACCCCAGCCTCCAGCAGGGGAGGGTAATGGGCCCGGGTGACCTCAAAGACATACCGCTTATCCGGGATGTGGGGGGTGATGATCCGCACGTCCACCCCGGACTTGGCGGCGTTGCACAGGGCGGTGTTGGTGGCGACGTCAATGATCAGGTAGGGGGTGGTGATATAGATATAGTTCTTGGCCTTGGCGATCATGTTCAGATAGACCGCCTGGCCCACCGCTTCCCGGTCCAGAGGGGTGTCGGTGTAGGGCTGGATGTAGCCCGTCCAGGGGCGCACCGGGGCGGCGGGGGGCCGGAAGCGCTCAAAGTCCTCATCCCAGTCGGCGATGTTGTCCCACATGGTGAGGAACATGACGGTCATAGACCAGACCGCGTCCCCCTCCAGCAGAATGGCGCTGTCCTTCCAGTGGCCGAACCGCTCCCTCACGTTGATATACTCGTCCGCCAGGTTGATGCCCCCGGTAAAGCCGGTCTTGCCGTCGATAATCAGCAGCTTTCGGTGGTCCCGGTTGTTCAGCCGCAGGGACATTACCGGCATAAGCCGGTTGAACACCCGGCACTGGATGCCCTTTTGAATCAGAATCTGGTCGTAGTCCCGGGGCAGGGTGAACATACAGCCGAAGTCGTCGTACAGCACCCGGACTTCCACCCCCTGGGCCGCCTTCCGCTCTAAAATGGCCAGAATGCTGTCCCAAAAGACCCCGGGCTCCAGGATGAAATACTCGATAAAGATGTACTTCTCCGCCTTTTCCAGCTCCTCCAGAATCCGGGGGAAGGCCAGGTCGCCCAGAGAGAAATACTCCGTCTCGGTATTGGTGTACGCGGGGCATGCGGCCCGGCGTTCCAGATAGTTGGCCTGGCCGGCGGCGTCGCCCCCCAGAGGGAGGAGGTCGTCGGCCTTGAAGTCCTCCTTCAGGGCGGCGGCGGACTTTTCCAGCATCCCCCGCATTCGTTTCAGGGTGCGCTTTGAGATGTAGCCGCCCCCCACCAGCAGGTAGAAGACCCCTCCGAAGATGGGGAAGGGCAGAACCAGCAGGAGCCAGGCGATTTTATAACCTGGCTCCATCCGGCTGCCTACAATAGCCACGGCGGCCATAACGCTCAGGGCGATACAGCACCAGTAGAAGACCTCAGTGGCGGAGAAGGAGACTACCATGATGGCGAGGACGGCGATTTGGGCCACCAGAGACAGCGTGACAAGCACGGAGCGGTGGAACAGAATATAGAGGAGTTTTTTCGTGGCAGATCACCTCTTTTGCGGCGGAAAACTCAAGACTGGTGCAGTGTGCAGGAGATGGACCCGTCCTCGATCTGGATCAGCCCGTAGCTGGACCGGCTGGCCCCGGGGTTCATCATCCAAAGGCCGTCCTCCTGCTGTTCGCACACCGCCCGGTGGGTGTGTCCAAAGAGAAGGATGTCCGCCCCCACGGCCCTGGCGTCGGCGAGGGCGGCGGCATAGCCGCTCTTCACCCCCCAGCGGTGGCCGTGGGAGAGGAGGATGGACTTGCCCTCCAGCACGATCTGCTTTTTTACCGGGGCGGTGGTCCAGCCGTCGCAGTTGCCGGGAACCATGCAGAAAGGGAGCTTGGGGTAGTGCTGGGCCACCTCCTCGGCGTCGTCCATCAAGTCGCCCAGGTGGATGGCCTGATGGGGGCTGTGGCGGTCGATGGCGGCGTACATGCCGGACAGCGAGCGGTGGGAGTCGGAAAAAACCAATATTTTCAAAGAGTGTCACCTTGCCCTTTCAGCGCATATACTGGAGTAAATCCAATAGGGAGTGATGGACATGGAGTCAAAAGGGGCCGGCCAGAGCGGCATGGCGGAAATGATGAAAAATCGGGAGGCCATCACGCGGCTGGCACAGTCCAGCGACGCGCAAAAGCTGCGGGATCTGCTCCAGCGGCAGAGCGGCGGAGTACAGCAGGCCGCCCAGGCGGCGGCGGCTGGGGACCCCAGCCAGCTGATGAGCATTATGGATCAGCTGATGCACAGCAAGGAGGGGGCGGAGCTGATGGACCGCATCGGCAGCCAGGCCAGGCAGGCGGGGCTGAAATAGTGCGCGGCCGAAAATAGAGGACCGAGAGACAAGGGGGGATTCCCGTGGCGGGGTTTGAGGAACAACTGAACAACATCCTGGGCAACCAGGAGGCCATGAATCAGATCATGGCGCTGGCCCGCTCCCTGTCCGGGGACCAGCCCGAAGCTCCGGCCCTGGAGGAGCCCCAGGATACATACCAGGCGCCGGAAGCCCCCCTCCCGGACCTGTCCGAGCTTTTGGGGCAGGTGGACCCGAGCATGATCCAGACGGGGATGGAGGTCCTCCGCCAGATCCAGGGCACCGAGGACCGGAGCGCCGCCCTGCTCAACGCCCTGCGCCCCTTCCTGCGGGAGGAGCGGCGCGCCCGCCTGGACCGGGCCCTTCAAATCGTCCGAATCACCAAGGTGGTCCGGGTGGTCCTGGGGACCCTGGGTGGGAAGGAGGGGGAGTGTGTATAACCGTTATATCCCAGAGGACGCGTCCTATACCCGCATCCAGGAGGAGCGCCCCCCGGAGCGGCCCAAGGAGACGGGAAAAGGCCCGTCCATACGCTTTCCCGACTTTTTGTCCGGGAAGGAGGGGCTGGCCGCCCTCTTCAAGGGAGGGGAGGGGGGCGGCCTGTCCGGGCTGCTGAAAACCCTCCGCCTGGACAGCCTGGACGCTGGCGACATTCTGCTGCTGCTCATCATCCTGTATCTGCTGGTGGAGGGGGACGACCTGGACCTGGTAATCGCCCTGGGGGCCGTCCTGCTCATGGGGCTGGGTGAATCGTAAAACCTCCGGTATTTCCGCTTTGGAATACCGGCCTTTATTCCCCCACCCGGTGCAAAACCTCGCCGTCGGGCAGCGCGAAGGATGCGTCGCTGGGGCAGGGGGACTGGACCGGGGCGTAGGCGGTCATGCGGTAGACGATCTCGCCGTCCTCCTCCGACTCGGCGGAAACGAGAAGGCCGTTGTCCACACTGATCCAGAAGCGTTGGCGGGCACGGCCATGCTGGACCTCCACCAGAATGCAGGACAACTCCCCGCGGCTCTCGTAGCCGGCGGAGAGGATCTCGTCCGGGTCCAGGGCCAACACCGTCTCATAGGTGGGGATGTGCTGGGCCAAATCGGAGGAGCGCTCATCCGCCGGAGTCTGCCCATAGCTCTGGAAGCCGTCATACCAGTAGTACAGAACGCCCTCGCCAGTCAGGTCGTGGCGGACCACGCCGGAGGGTATGGTCTGCCTGACATGGGACCAGCCGCCGTCCTGCCAGGTCTGGACCTGGGAGAAGGAGGAGCCCTCCGGCCAGAAGGTCTCCACCGTCAGTTCCCGGTAGTAGCTCTCGGGCCGGGCCAGGGTGGCCACCACCCCGGCCACCGTCTGAGGGGTGACCTCCACCCGCAGATAGGACTGGTCCGGGCCGGTGGACGCTGAGCCGTTCCCAAGCCCGGCGCTGGAGGTGGGGAGGACCACCTGAGGGGTGTTCAGGGCGAAAAAGTTCAGCCCAAAGCTGGTGAACATGGCACCCACGATCAGGGCCACAATGGCAAAGGCAATAAAAACCCGGTTTTTTTGCTCCAGAAACCCTCACCTCCTTGTTCTGTGCGGCACTGTTGAAAACGCGCGGGTCAGGCTCCGAACGCTTCTGGGGGCGTTTCACGCAGGCCGAAGTGCCAGGCGATGGCATCGGCAATGCGGGGACAGGCCCGGCCGTCTCCGTATGGGTTGGCGGCGTGGGCCATTTTTTGATACTCCTCCCGGCTGGAGAGCAGCTGAGCGGCCATCTGAAAGATGGGCTCCTCCTCCACGCCGGCCAGGCGCACCGTGCCCGCAGCCACCGCTTCGGGCCGCTCCGTCTCCTTCCGCAGGACAAGCACCGGCTTGCCCAGGGCGGGGGCCTCCTCCTGGAGCCCGCCGGAGTCGGTCATCACCAGATGGCACCGGGCCATGAGATTGTGCATCTCCCGCACGTCCAGGGGGGCGGTGAGGTGGATGCGGGAGTGGTGGCCCAGATACTTGCGGGCCGCTTCCTGGACGACAGGGGAGAGGTGGACGGGATAGACCAGCTCCGCCTCGGGGAAGGCGTCAGCGGTCCGGCGCAGGGCGGTCATGATGTTGGCCATGGGCTGGCCGTAGTTCTCCCGGCGGTGGCAGGTGACGAGTACCACTTTTCGGTTGACATAATCCAAATTATTCAGTGCGTCCTCCGCAAAGGAAAAATCCTTTACAACTGTTGTCTGGAGTGCGTCAATGACGGTGTTGCCTGTGAGGAAGATGCCCTTTGTGATGTTTTCCCGGGCCAGGTTGTCACGATTGGCCGGGGTGGGGCAGAAATGGAGGTCGGCGATGGCCCCCACCATCTTCCGGTTCATCTCCTCCGGGTAGGGGGACCACTTGTCGTAGGTGCGCAGGCCTGCCTCCACGTGTCCGACCGGAATCCTGTGGTAGAAGGCGGCCAGCGCCCCGGCGAAGGTGGTGGAGGTGTCCCCGTGGACCAGCACCAGGTCGGGCTTTGCGTCCTCCAGCACCCGGTCCATGCCGGTCAGGCACTTCGCGGTGATGGTGGACAGGGTCTGACGGGGCTCCATAATGTCCAGATCATAGTCCGGCTTCAGGGAAAAGATGTCCAGCACCGAGTCCAGCATCTCCCGGTGCTGGGCGGTGACACAGCAGACCGCTTCAAACTCCGGGCGGCGGGCCAGCTCCAGAGCCAGAGGAGCCATTTTGATGGCCTCCGGCCGGGTTCCAAAGACGGTCATAACCTTGATTTTACTCATAGGGATGCTCCTTTTTTCTGGCTTCGCCGTCCTGGCGCTGGCCGGACGAGGAGGGGCTGCCGGCGTTGTGGTCCAGATACAGCTTTCCGGCCACGCCGCCCGCGGCGCACAGGGCCAGCAGGAACAGCATGGCCCGCACGACTCCGATGGTGGTGAGCACCACGGCGGACAGGCCCAGAATGGCGCTGATGATATAGAGCACCGCCACCGCCTGCTTCTGGGAGAAGCCCATGTCAATGAGCCGGTGGTGGATATGGCCCCGGTCGGGGGACATGGGGGATTGGCCGTGGGACACCCGGCGGAGGATGGCGAAGCAGGTGTCGAAGATGGGCAGGCCCAGCATCAGGAAGGGGACGGCGAAGGAGATGATGGTGTAGAACTTAAACAGCCCCTGGATGGACACCACCGCCAGGATAAAGCCCAGGAAGGTGGAGCCGGTGTCCCCCATGAAAATCTTGGCCGGGTTCAGGTTGTAAGGCAGAAAGCCGATGCAGGCCCCGGACAGGGCGGCCATGAGGATGGCCACGTCTGGCTCTTTCACGACGAGGGCAATCACAAGCAGGGTCATGGAGCTGATGGTGGACACCCCACAGGCCAGGCCGTCCAGGCCGTCGATGAGGTTCACTGCGTTGGTGATGCCCACGATCCACAGCACGGTGATGGGGATGGCCAGACTGCCCAGCTCCCAGAAGAGCTCGCTGCTGAAAATGTTGGGGTTGGACAGAAACTCAATGCGGTTGCCCGCCAGCACGGCGATTAGGGCGGCCAGAATCTGAACGATGAACTTGGGTAGGGCGGGCAGGGCGAAGATATCGTCAAAGATGCCCAAAATCACGATGACCACCCCGCCCAGCAGCATCCCGCGCAGCTCCTGGGTAAGGGGCAGGAAGATGAGTACGCTGAGGATAAAGCCGAAGAAGATGGCCAGCCCGCCCATGCGGGGGATGGGGTGGCTGTGCATCCGGCGGCTGTCCTTGGGGACGTCCACCGCCCCCACCCGGAAGGCCAGGGAGCGGACCACGGGGGTGGAGATGAGGGCCACCAGAGAGGCGGTGAGCAGGGCGGCCAGCGCCAGCCCGACGGAGGTAAGTTGAATTGGCATGATAGTGTTTCCTCTTTTGTCTATGGGGTTTCCGTATTGTTTGCCGCGTCAATAGGGGAAAGGGCAGAGTTTCGGCCCTGGGTGGCGCGGCGTTTTACCGGGCCACAAACCCCACCTTTTTATACACCTTGCGCAGGGTCTTATTGGCCACGTATTCGGCCTTGCCGGCCCCGGCCTTGTAGACGCCCTCCAGGTAGGCCTTATCGGCCAGCAGGCGCTCCGTCTCCTCACGGATGGGGCGCAGAGCTTCCACCACCGCTTCGCCCACAGCGGGCTTAAAGGCGCCGTAGCCCTTGCCGTCGAACTCCTTCTCAATCTCCTCAAAGGTTTTTCCGGTGACGGAGGAGTAAATCTGGATCAGATTGGACACGCCGGGCTTCTCCTTGGGGGCGAAGCGGACGCAGCGCTCGGTATCGCTGTCGGTGACGGCCCGCTTGAATTTGCGGGTGATGTCCTCGGGCTTGTCCATCAGGGTGACACAGCCCTCCAGGTTGGACTTGCTCATCTTGGAGGCGGGGTCGTTCAGGCTCATGATCCGGGCCCCGATCTTGGGGATGTGGGGGGCGGGAATCTTGAACACATCGCCGTAAATGCCGTTGAACCGCTCGGCGATGTCCCGGCATATCTCCACATGCTGCTTCTGGTCCTCGCCCACGGGGACGAAATCGGGCTGATAGAGGAGGATGTCGGCCGCCATCAGGGCGGGGTAGGTGAACAGGCCGGCGTTGATGTTGTCCTTGTGCTTGGCGGATTTGTCCTTGAACTGGGTCATGCGGCTGAGCTCGCCGAACATGGTGTAACAGTCCAGCACCCAGCCCAGCTGGGCGTGGGCGGGGACGTGGGACTGGATGAAGATGGTGCACTTATCCGGGTCCAGGCCGCAGGCGATGTACTGGGCCACCTGGGTAAGCACCCGGCGGCGCAGCTGGGCCGGGTCCTGGCGCACTGTGATGGTGTGCAGGTCAGCCATGAAAAAGTAGCAGTCGAACTCCTCAATCATCTCCGGCCAGTGGCGCAGGGGGCCCAGATAGTTGCCCAGGTGCAGGTCGCCGCTGGGCTGGATGCCGGAGAGCATGACTTTTTTTTCGTCCATGTGTTTTGCTCCTTTGCGTTTGGGCGCTTTGCCAGCACCCATATAATATCACTATATTGTACCACCAATGGGAGAGAAAGGCAACAAAAATTGCGGTTGCGGGGTGGGATAATGTGTGATACAATTATTATATCAATAACGATGGGAGGTAGGGGAATGAAAAAGAGATGGATGCAGGCGGCGGCGGTGTTTGCCTTTTTCGGTGTGCTGGTCCTGTGCGTCTGGTTTGCTGACATGCGGATCAGCTATACTGTCCAGGCGGACAACAGCAATCTGGAGGAGCGCGCCCTCCAATTTTTGAACCAGGGCAGAGAAGCGCCAGCCCAAGGGGAGATTCGGCTCTATGACCAGGTGGACCTGGGGAAGGAGCGGTATGTGCTCATGGAGTACATACAGGCCGTCGAGCCCCAGTTGGGCAGGATCAAATTGGAAAAGGGGCTGAATGGCCGGTATAAGATCGTTGGCATCGGCTATGGCGGCGGAAATTTCCGGGAAGGCGTTGAGGAGGACGGGAAAGAAAAATATTACCTCTTTGGCGGACGCAACACTTATTTTGGAATTGCGGAAATCAAGGCTGTGCTGGACGGAAGGGAGTATATCCTGGATGTCCCGGAGGGCGATCATTTCCTGATCGGTACTGAGGTTGCCCCCACCACAGAGGACAACCACTGTGATTTTGAAAAGCTGGCGTTTTATAACGGCAGCGGAGAGGATATCACAGCTCAGATTCCATGAAATTAGGGCTTGTTTGAAACATGTCAAAACGCCCAAACGGCGTTTAGGAGAAAACCGCCATGCCTTGGTATGTCTACATCCTCCGCTGCGGGGACAATACGCTCTATACTGGCATCACCGACGACGTCCCCCGCCGCCTGGCCGCCCACCGGGCGGGGAAGGGGGCCAAGTACACCCGGGGGAGAGGGCCCCTGGAACTGGTTTACACCGAACAGCTCCCTGACAAGTCCGCCGCCCTGCGCCGGGAGATCGAAATTAAACGGCTGAGACGGGCGGAGAAGGAAAGGCTGATAAAATCGCGGAACGCGACATAATGTAGGGCAAGGGCTCTGCCCTTGCCTTCCAACAGAGGAGGAAACCTGATTCAGGCAAGGGCAGAGCCCTTGCCCTACATGTCGAAATCAGGCACAGCAATAGGACCGTCCGGTTTCCCGGACGGTCCTGCAATTTTACTCGTTGCCGGGGAATATGGCCATGCGCTCGTTGATATACAGTGTATATCCATCCAGGATGGAGGCGGGGGCCTGGTGGTCTATCTGGGAGGGCGTCTCGACGGCGTGGTCGATGGTGACGGTGTCTCCCACATTCAGGGTGACCACCTCCCGGTTCTGGGCGGCGGAGAGGGAGTAGAAGACCTTTTCACCCTCCAGGCGGATGAAATAGTAGGAGTTGCCGTCAATCACGGCGGTCCTGATTTCGGCGACCTTGCCCTTGGCCTCAGTCTGGGGCAGGACTTCCGTCTGGGTGACGCCCTTGTCCTGAAGCATCTGAATATACTTCTGCTCACAGGTGGGGACAGTCTCGCCGGTGGCCACGATCTGGTACTGGGCCACGTTGACCATGGCGTAGGTCTTTACCAGGTTGGTGGCGTCCTTCAAGGGGATGAAGTAGGTGGGCTGTCCGGCGATGTTCAGCAGCAGGGGGAAGGTGGCGGTATAGCCCAGGTCCTGGACCACGCCCTGGGCGGAAGCCATGGCGGCGTACTCGGTGGCGCCGGGGGCGGCGTAGAAGTGCGTCTCCTTGGTGCGCATGTTGCACAGCAGGAAGCCCAGGTTGGACTGGTCGGCGTTGGCGGAGGTGACCCCGGTGTAGGCGTACACGTCGTCATTCATGGCGATATAGTTGTAGCCGCTGGTGGTCTGGGTCACGTCCCGCTGGCCCAGCACGGAGTTGATAAAGCCATGGACCAGGGTGCCGTGGTAGTCATATTGCTGCATAATCAGGTCGGGGACGTAGAGGGTGTCCACCCAGCTGGGGACCTCCTCGTGGTACTGGCACTCGCCAGTGACGGCGTCCACCAGCACGGCGCCCTGGATGTCCACGCCGCCGAACAGGCCGATGCGCTTGACCACCCGGGGGGCGATCCAGAAGGGGTGGCCCTCCTCGTTGATCTCAAACTCCGGGGTGGAGAACATCATGGTGGGGTACTGGAA
>JAAWNI010000067.1 GCA_022798855.1 Lawsonibacter sp.
TCCGTAGGGCGCGACGACCCGGCGCGCCGTTTGCGGCAGGACGGCGGGCCGAGGTCGTCCCGCCCTACATTTGCCAGCAATTCTGATGATTGCTATAGACACTTCCCCAAGAGAGGGGCGGAGCGCTTGCCCCGGTTTGTCAAAAAAACTCACCCCCCCCGCCACCGGGTGGAACCCGGTGTCAAAGCTGGGTACACCGGCGCATAGACTGTTTCGGAGGTGAATTTACATGGACTTACGCAACAAACAGATCACGGTGGGCGAGCTGCTGGACAATCCCAGGTCCAAGGCTGTCTTTCAGCGCCGCTTTGGAAAATTTATGAAGCACCCCATGGTGGGCGCGTCCCGCTCCCTCACCCTGGGGCAGCTCCAGGAGATGGCCCAGGTCTATCTCCCCCAGAAGACCATCCAGGACACCCTGAGGGAATTGGAGCAGCTTTGAGCAGTTTGCCCTGGCCGGCCGCAAAAATATGTCCCATTTCTCCTTTGTAATGGGTTGCTATCTGACAGATTTTAGGCTAAAATAAAATATCATAGCCACAACGGAGGAGACGCCATGGAAGTTACAAGACAGGAGCGCTGTGGCGTCTCCTTTTATGCCTGTTCCGACCCGGCCTGGGAGGGGGCGGCCCACGGCTTTTCCACCCGGCTGGGGGGCGTCTCCCCCGCGCCGATGGACAGCCTGAACCTGGGGGCCGCCCTAGGGGACGACCCGGCCAACGTCCGGGAGAACTTTGCCCGGTTCTGCACCGCCCTGGGGGCCGATGTCAACGCTCTGGTGAAAAACCATCAGGTCCACAGCAATCGGTTCCGGCTGGTGGCGAAGGCGGACATCCTGCCCGACCCCGCCCAAACCGGGACTTATGAAGCGGACGGCCTGATTACCACGGAGCCGGGGGTCTGCCTCACCGTGTTCTCCGGGGACTGCATCCCCATCCTGTTCTACGACCCGGTACGGCGGTGCGCCGCCGCCGCCCACGCCGGCTGGCGTGGGACCGCCCTGGGCATCGCCACCCGAGTGGCGGAAGCCATGGTCCGGGACTGCGGCTGCGCGCCGGAGAATATCCTGGCCGCCATTGGGCCGGGCATCGGCCCCTGCTGCTTCGAGACGCACCGCGACGTCCCCGACGGCCTGCGCTCCGGCCTGGGGCAGGACGCCGAGGCGTTTATCCGCCCTCTTCCGGAGGAGGGCAAGTTCTCCGTGGACCTGAAGGGGGCCAACGCCCGCTTTTTGCTGAGAGCCGGCCTGGCCCCGGAGCACATCGCCCTCTGCCCCGCCTGCACCGCCTGCGATCTGGACACCTTCTGGTCCCACCGGGTCCAGGGGAACCGGCGGGGCAGCATGGCGGCCATGATACAGCTGGTTTGATTTACAGCAATCATATGGCTCCCTCAGTCAGCCCCCCAAAAGAGGGAGCCTTGCCCAACATCACTTGTGACAAAGGAACCGATATGAAACGATGCCGAATCACCGCGCTTTTTCTGGCCCTTCTCCTCACCCTCGCCGCCTGCGGGGGCAAAACCATGCCTGACAGCTCCGGCTCCACCTCCTCCCCGGGGGACGCCAGCCAGGGGGAGGTCCAAGGGCCCACGGCCGTCCCCTTCACACTGGCGGTCTACCCCGAATTCACCCTCCACCCCGCGCTGGCCGCCAACCGGGCCAACCTCACCCTGGCCCCCCTGCTGTACGAGGGGCTTTTCGCGGTGGACAGGGCCTTTCAGGCCCAGCCGGTGCTCTGCCAGAGCTATACCGTCAGCGAGGACAAGCTCTCCTGGACCTTCACCCTGCGGTCCGGGGCGGCCTTCTCCGACGGCACCCCCCTCACCGGGCAGGCCGTGGCCGACGCCCTGAATCTGGCCCGCTCCCCACAGGGGCGCTTCCGCCAGCGGCTGGCCGATGTCACGGCCGTCACCGCGTCGGAGGAGAACCCCAATCAGGTGGCGGTGGCCCTGAGCCGCCCCAACGGCTCCCTGCCCCTGCTGCTGGACATCCCCATCGCCCTGGGTGAAGGGGAGCGGCCCCTGGGGACGGGGCCCTACGTGCTGTCGGGGGAGGGGGACAGCCTGTCCCTCACCGCCCGGGCGGGCTGGTGGCAGGACAAGGCCCTGCCCGCCCAGGCCATCCCGCTCCACGCGGTCCACAAGAGCGACGAGCTGATCTACGCCTTTGACGCCGGGGAGGTGTCGCTGGTGGACGTGGACCTGATGGCCACCAACGCCATGGGCTACGGGGGCAACTACCAGGCCTGGGACTACCCCTCCACCGGGTTCCTCTACCTGGGTTTCAACACCCAGGAGGGCCCCTGCCGCGCCCCGGAGGTCCGCCGGACCCTGGCCCTGGCGGTGGACCGGGAGTCCATCGCTTCCGCCGTCTACGCCAACCACGCCCGTGCCTCCCTCCTCCCCGTCCACCCGGACAGCCCCCTGTACAGCCAGGCCTCGGCCGGCGCCGCGCCGGCCTACGCCCCCGAACAGCTGGCCGCCCAGCTCCAGGAGCTTCGGCTGGGGGACAAGGCGCTCACCCTGGTGGTGAACAATGAGAACATGAGCAAAGCCGCCGCCGCCCAGCGGATCGCCTACCAGCTGGAAGCGGTGGGCCTGGCCGTCAATCTGGTGCAGATGTCCTTCGAGGACTACACCGCCGCCCTGGCCAACGGAGCGTTTGACCTCTACCTGGCGGAGACGGCCCTCACCGCCGATTTTGACCTGGCCCCCCTGCTGGGCTCCGCCGGCGCGCTCAACTACGGCCGCTGGTGGGCGGAGGGCGCCGACGGCCTTCTCTGGGCCATGCAGGCGGCCGCCCCGGAGGAAAAGGCCGCCGCCGCGGAAAATCTCTTTGCCCTGCTGAACGAGCAGGCCCCCATCGTCCCCATCGCCTTCAAAAACGGCTCCGTCCTCACCCAGTGGGGGCAGGTGTCGGGCCTGTCCCCGGTGCGGGGGAACGTATTTTACCAGATGGAAAACTGGAGTGTTTCGTAGGGGCGGATATTATCCGCCCGCAGAGCCTGACTGAAGATAAACCGGGCGGATAATATCCGCCCCTACACAAAGAAAACGGAGGAGAGAAGACCATGAATGTTTACCGCTGTTATTCCGCAAAGAAGCCCCAATATGACGTAGAGAGCACCGCTCTGCTGGATCAGCTGTGGGGACAACTGGGTATTGATAATCTGGAAAATCTTTTCATCCTGCATCGGTATGATGTAGAGGGGATCAGCCAGGAGGTCTTTGAACGGGCCAAGGGCATCGTGTTCTCCGAACCCCAGGTGGACGACATCTATAACGAGGATTTTTCCCCCGCCCGCACCCCCGAATACACCTTAGCGGTGGAGGCCCTGCCGGGCCAGTTCGACCAGCGGGCGGACTCTGCGGCCCAGTGTATCCAGCTCATGGCCGGGGTGGAGCGCCCCCTGGTGGCCAGCGCAACAGTTTACCTTTTCTATACCATTGAGGGCTCCCTATCCCAAGAGGACCAGGAGAAAATCAAAAAGTACCTCATCAACCCGGTGGAAAGCCGGGAGGCCTCCCTGGACAAGCCCGAGACGCTGGTGCGGGAGCACGCCGCTCCCGACCGCGTGGACACAGTGGACGGCTTTACCGCCATGGACGGAAAGGCCCTGTCCGGCCTGCTGGACTCCCTGGGGCTGGCCATGGACCTGGACGACCTGAAATTTTTGCAGGCCTACTTCCGGGATGAGGAGGAGCGGGACCCCACCATCACCGAGGTGCGGGTGGTGGACACCTACTGGTCCGACCACTGCCGCCACACCACCTTCTCCACCCATTTGGACGAGGTCAATATTGACGACCCCGTTGTAAAGGCGGCCTACGAGCGGTATCTGGCCGCCCGGGTGGAGGTCTACGGCGGGGAGAAGGCGGCCCAGCGGCCCCAGACCCTGATGGACATCGCCACCATCGGCACCAAGGTGCTGAAAAAGCGGGGCCTGCTCCCCGAGCTGGACGAGAGCGAGGAGATCAACGCCTGCTCCATCCACGTCCCCGCCGACGTGGACGGCGAGGTCCAGGACTGGCTGCTCATGTTCAAGAACGAGACGCACAACCACCCCACTGAGATCGAGCCCTTCGGCGGCGCGGCCACCTGCATCGGCGGCTGCATCCGGGACCCCCTCTCCGGCCGGGTGTATGTCCACCAGGCCATGCGCTTCACCGGCGGCGGCGACCCCCGCGCCCCCTTCGCCCAGACGCTGGAGGGCAAGCTGCCCCAGCGGAAGCTGGCCCAGACGGCGGCGGCGGGCTACTCCTCCTACGGCAACCAGATCGGCCTGGCCACCGGCCACGTGGCCGAGGTTTACCACGAGGGCTACATCGCCAAGCGGCTGGAGTGCGGCGCTGTGGTGGGCGCGGCCCCTGCGGAGAACGTCCGCCGGGAGCGGCCCGCGCCGGGCGACGTGGTGGTCCTCCTGGGGGGGCGCACCGGCCGGGACGGCATCGGCGGGGCCACCGGCTCCTCCAAGAGCCACAACAAGAAGTCCCTGGCCACCATGGCTTCCGAGGTCCAGAAGGGCAACGCCCCCGAGGAGCGGAAGATCCAGCGGCTGTTCCGGGACGGCGAGGTCACCCGGCTCATCAAGCGGTGCAACGACTTCGGGGCGGGCGGCGTGTCCGTGGCCATCGGCGAGCTGGCCGACGGCCTGGAGATCAATTTGGACGCCGTCCGCAAGAAGTACGACGGCCTGGACGGCACCGAGCTGGCCATCTCCGAGAGCCAGGAGCGGATGGCGGTGGTGGTCGCCCTGGAGGACGAAGCCCAGTTCATCGCCGCCGCCGAGAGGGAAAATCTGGAAGCCTACCGGGTGGCTGTGGTCACCGAGAGCCCCCGGATGGTGATGCGCTGGAAGGGCCAGAAGATCGCCGACCTGTCCCGGGCCTTCCTCAACACCAACGGCGCGGTGAAGCACGCCAAAGCTTATGTTCCGGACTACGATAAGGCCGCATGGTTCCGGCTGTGTGAGGACCGTTTCCGCTCCTATGAGGAGATGGCTTCCAGTCTGGCCTGCGCCAGCCGCAGGGGCCTGGTGGAACGGTTTGACGGTTCCATCGGGGCTGGTTCCGTTCTGATGCCCTTCGGCGGCAAATATCAGGCAACCCCCACCCAGGTGATGGCAGCTCTGCTGCCGGTCCTGCCCGGCCAGGAGACTGACCAGGCCAGCGTGATGGCCTGGGGCTGTGACCCGGAAAAGTTGAGTGTGTCTCCCTACTTTGGGGCCTATCAGGCGGTAGAAGATTCCATTACCAAGCTGGTTGCCGCAGGTGCAGACTATAAAAAAGTTTACCTTACCCTTCAAGAGTTCTTTGAGAAACTGCGGAACGAGCCCCAGCGCTGGGGCAAGCCCTTTGCCGCCCTTCTGGGAGCCCTGGAAGCCCAAATAGACTACGGCTGCGCCGCCATTGGTGGCAAGGACTCCATGTCTGGCTCCTTCCTGGATAAGGATGTCCCCCCCACCCTCATCTCCTTTGCCATCGCCCCCATCAAGGCCAGCGAAGTAATCTCTCCGGAGTTCAAGGAGCCGGGGCACCCCGTCTACTTCTTCTGCGGCGGAGGAGAACCGGAGGGGATCAAAGAGTGCTGGGAGCAGTTCCACGCCCTTTGTCAGGCGGGCAAGGTCAAGGCGGCCTATGCCGTTGGCGAAGGCGCGGTGGCAGAGGCGATTATGAAGATGTCCTTCGGCAATCGGATCGGCTTTGACGTTGATCAGAACGCCAAGCCCAAGATTGAGGACTATTTTTGGTCCATCGACAATCCCCACGCCATCATTGCCGAGCTGTCAGAGGAAGTCCCCGCGGGCGACTGGTTCAGCAAGATCGGCGAGACAGTGGCCGAACCCACTATTACCTTGAAATACCGCAAGTTCAGAAAACCGGAGAGTTATTCCATCGACGAACTCTTTGCCTTGAATGAGGGCGTGCTGGAGGAGGTCTACCCCACCAAGGCGGGCGGCTCTGAGGAGGTCCAGGCCATCTCCTGGGAGGGCCGCTCCCCCGCCGTGTGCAAATACAAGACGGCCCACCCCAAAGCGGTGATCCCCGCCTTCCCCGGCACCAACTGCGAGTACGACACCGCCAAGGCCTGCATCCGGGCGGGCATCGACCCGGAGATCGTGGTGGTGCGCAACCTGACCACCGGCCTCCTGGCCCAGTCCGCCCAGGCCCTGGAGGAAGCCATCGGCCGGGCCCAGATGGTGGTCCTCCCCGGCGGCTTCTCCGGCGGCGACGAGCCGGAGGGCTCCGCCAAGTTCATCTGCTCCTTCCTCCGCAACCCCGCCCTCAGCGGCGCCATCATGGACCTGCTCCACCACCGGGACGGCCTGATGCTGGGCATCTGCAACGGCTTCCAGGCCCTGGTGAAGCTGGGCCTGCTCCCCTTCGGCGAGATACGCCCCGTTGACGAGCGCTGCCCCACCCTCACCTACAACCAGATCGGACGCCATCAGAGCCGGTATGTCACCACCCGGGTGGCTTCCGTCCAGTCCCCCTGGATGCTGAAATGCCAGGTGGGCGACCTGCACACCATCCCCATCTCCCACGGCGAGGGCCGCTTCGTGGCGCCGCCGGAGGTCATCGCCGGCCTGATCGCCAATGGCCAGGCAGCCACCCAGTACGTGGACCTGGAGGGCCGGCCCACCATGGACATCCTGGCCAACCCCAACGGCTCCATGGAAGCCATCGAGGGCATCTTCTCCCCCGACGGCCGGGTCTTCGGCAAGATGGGGCACCTGGAGCGCCGGGGCCCCTTCGTGGCCGTCAACATCCCCGGGAACAAGCACCAGCCCCTGTTTGAGAGCGGCGCGGAGTACTTCAAATAAGCCCCCGACTCCCCCTCCCCGGAGCTTTTCCACTCCGGGGAGGGGGGCTGATTCCCGACCTGTTTTATCCCCTTCCAGGGATAGGCAAGGGGATAAAACGGAACCAGAATAAGGCAAGGGCAGAGCCCTTGCCCTACATTCGGTGGGTTTCCTGAATTTGTGAGACAAGCGTGCCCCACGACCATTTTCCCCTTGCCTTTTCCCCCAAACTATGATATAGTAGCTCCTGATTCCAGAGGAGGGGAGGTGTCCGCCGTGGGCGAACCGGTCAAAATCGTCGCCAAGAACAACAAGGCTTTTCACGACTATTTCATCGAAGAGAAGTACGAAACCGGCATTGAGCTGGCGGGCACTGAGGTCAAGTCCATCCGGCTGGGCAATATAAACCTGAAGGACTCCTTCTGCCTCATCAAGGACGGCGAGATCTCCGTCTTGGGAATGCACATCAGCCCCTATGAGAAAGGCAACATCTTTAACAAGGACCCCCGCCGCCCCCGCCGGCTGCTGATGCACAAGCGGGAGATCATGCGGCTCTTTGGGCGCATCAAACAGGATGGCTACTCGCTGATTCCCCTGTCCGTCTACTTCCGCGGCCCCCGGGTCAAGCTGGAGATTGGTCTGGCCAAGGGCAAAAAGCTCTACGACAAACGGGAGGCCTCCGCCCGGCGGGACGCCAAGCGGGAGATGGACCGGGTGATGAAGACCCGGAACCGGTAGAGGGCCGCCCGTGGCGAAGTTCAGTACAAGAAACGCCTTCGGGCCTTGGCTGATGGGGTTTTGACCAGCTGCGGTATCAGATCGTGCTCCGGCAAGTGAGCGCCAAGAAAGGAAGCAAAACCATGCCTGACAATAAAAATCCAATTGTCACCATTGAGATGGAAAACGGCTCCATCATGAAAGCGGAGCTCTATCCCGAGGTGGCCCCCAACAGCGTGAACAACTTTATCTCCCTGATTCAGAAGGGCTTCTACGATGGGCTCATCTTCCACCGCTGCATCCCCGGCTTTATGATCCAGGGCGGCTGCCCTCAGGGCACCGGTATGGGAGGCCCCGGCTACTCCATCAAGGGCGAGTTTACTCAGAACGGCTTTCAGAACGACCTGGCCCACGACCGTGGGGTCCTGTCCATGGCCCGGGCCATGGACCCCAATTCCGCCGGCAGCCAGTTCTTCATTATGGTAGACAAGGCCCCCCATCTGGACAGCGGGTACGCCGCCTTCGGCAAGATCATTGAGGGGATGGAAACCGCCGACGCCATCGTCTCCGGCAAGACCGATTGGAACGACCGCCCCCGGGAGAAGCAGGTAATGAAGAAGGTCACCGTGGATACCTTCGGAACGGATTACCCCGAGCCGGAAAAGGTATGATGGACAAAGCGGATTTATACCGCAGTTTGAAAGAATATGTCGTTCCTGAAGGCACTATCGTACCCTGCGGCCAGCGTAAGCATTGCTTTTACGCCGTGGGCGGCGAGGAGCTGTCCGAGGCGGAGGCCCTGCTCGCTCAGCCATTTCCGGCGGAGTTAAGGCAGTTTTATTTGGAAGTGGGCTATGGATATCTGGGAAACGATGACCCGGACTTCCGAAATCAATTGATGCATCCCTTAGAGATCGCAAAGCTGAAATTAGGCCTGGATTTTTATGGGAATATGTACCAGGAAGATTTCGAATACTATACTTCGGACAGTGTTTTTCCCTTTTTTGATTTGGGAGGGGAAGCGGATTATTTGGTGATCCAGCTGGATGGAGATTGTGCCGGAAATATCTTTTATTGCGGCAGAGCGATTGCTTCCAGCTTCCAGGATTTTGTGGAAAAAATGTGTGCCCAAACGGATTATTTCATTGGCAAAGACGATTGATGGCCCTATCGCGGCTCTTCCGTGGCAGCGCAGCCGCTGCCTACACGGGGGCGTACCGGTTTCGACGGGGGCATAGAAGCAGGAATAGCGAGCGGATGCGCCTAACATCCTAAAAATGGGCGTTTATAAATTAAAGAACGATAACGATTACGTTCTCGCCGCTGCTTAACGCGGCCGTCCTGCCCGGAAGGACCACGAGCCGGGTCTGGGCGTAGCCTTAGTGGTGCCCGTGCGTTCGGAAAGAGTTGACCGTTCCACGCATTATGACTCTACCAAGCTCAATAGTGTGGCGACCCACGCTTGAGTAAGGGAATGTAAAGGATCGTCTGCGCTCGGAGAAGTTCCTGTGGAAGTGCTTTCGGACGGGAGTTCAACTCTCCCCGCCTCCACCAACCTGTGTCGCCAAAAAAGATGCAGGCGAAAAACACCGCATGAAAATGCGGTGTTTTTCATATTTAAGACAAAAACAGCAAAAAACAAGGAGAAAAAGTATGGAATTAAAATTACTGGAAGCGTTATTTTAAAATAACGTGAAAAAAATGCAAATTGGGCCTAAATTGGCCTTTTCTAAAGCTGGGGGGACTCGAACTCCCGAGCTTTCCCCAAAACTCCAAATCAAAGAAAATCAGCCGCCCTCACCTGTCGGAAATAATCCGATAGGCCGAGAGCGGCTTTTTCATTTCATCAAACAGGAGGAAACCAACATGGCATACCGGAAAATATATTTTCGCATCCATACCGAGTGCTACAGCTCCGGCTGGTCGAGCGACACAGACAGGGCCGCATTCAAAGAGGAAAGCCGCCGCCTGTTCCAAGAGTTAGGGTGGACAGTCAAGCTGGCGCTCCCACCGGCTTCACAGCGAAGAAAAACGACGTGGACTGCACCAACCAGGTGACTGAGACCGGCAATGGTCTAAAATTCAGGCTGAAAGCCGGCGAGACTATCCACATCGACTTTGACGCCGATTCCACCTTCCGCTGTGAGGTCACCGAGGATGACTCCTCCAAGCTGACCGGCATCACCGGCACAGGCGGGACCGCCGACATGGCAGCGAAGAAGTTCACCACCACCAGCGGGATCGCCAAGGTGACCTTCACCAACGGCACAGAACCTCCTCCGCCCCCGGATAAGCCTGACGAGCCTACTCCTACCCCTGGCAAGGCTATCCTGTTCAAGCGGGACGCCAATACCAACAAGGGCGTAGGTCCCGCCACCTTCAAGTTTTCCTCCGTTACCAATGGCGTTTATGAGTTTGACACCAACGCCTCCGGCGAGCTGGAGACCATCCAGTGGTGGGACCCCACCGAAAAGGCAGGCAAGTACATCAAGCCCGGCGAATACACCGTTTCCGAGCTGATTCCCCCTCCCAATTATCTGCCCACTACTGAAGTCCAGCAGATCAAGCTGGAACTGGATTCCAAGGGCAACCCCATCCCCGCCGGGCCCTTGGTATTCAAGAACCAGGCAAAAGTCGGACTCCGCATTCTGAAATATGACCGGCAGAGCCACCAGCCCATGAATAACGTAAAGGCCAGGGAAACCATCCTCACCCTGGCAGGCTACTTCCGGCAGGCTCTTTCCATCAACGAGCCCTTTGTCTCCCTGGAGCAGGAGCTGTCTAATAT